>JBDTQP010000168.1:0-6695 GCA_039932125.1 Gemmatimonadota bacterium | reverse complement strand
GGGGGCGGGACGGCTCTGTGCGGGGCGGGACTCCTATTTTCCAGCAGCAGCAGCAGCCTGCCAGCTCCAGGCGCCGCGCTTATCAGGCTATCAGTTCTCGCTTTTCTTGATTCTACGGGGCTACGCCTTTGTCGAATCGGTCTCGCTCAGCAACGTATCGCGAAAAAACCCGGGCGGAATAGTCCCCATCTTCATGAACCGCTCGTGGAACCGGCGGACCCCACCGGCGGGATCGCGCTGGGTGATGTCCTGGCGAAGCCGGAGAATCTCGTTTTTCCCCAGGTTATAGGTGATCGCCTGGGTCGGCCATTTGCTGTAGCGGTAGATGGCGCGAAGCGCCCCATCACATACCGCCCGCGCCTCGTTGTCGGTCATCGCATTGCTGCAGGCGCCGGGATGGAACTGCACGTGCTCGGTGAAGTAGTCCATCGCTTCGCTGAAACTCATCCGGCCGGTGTGCAGCCCCACGTCGATCCGCACTCGCGCTGCACGAAGGAGCTGGCCCTGGATTTCGTACATCAGCTCGGAGGCGGTGTAAAAACCGTGCGACCGTCCGGGTGCCGCCTCAGCCATTAACTCCTCGCAGTACAGTCCCCACCCTTCGGTGGTCATTGAGTCCTGCCACATCGAGGAGCTGTCTTCCACCGCGCCGGGGGTGAGCCAGCGGATGTTGGATATTTCCGCCGCATGCTGAGTCATGTACTTGTAATGCCAGTCATGGCCCGGAAATCCCTCGTGAATAGCGGTGTCCGCGACCGACGCCCGGTTGTTGAGCTTGAGCGCGGCCGGGTCATTCCCGGTGGGTGTGAGGTAGAACCGGCCAACCCCGCTCTTCTTGAACGGCGGTGCAGGATAGTATGCCGCGTCGATCGTGCTCCGGAGGACTGGTGGAGTAGGAATCACGTCCAGACGATAGGTCTCGGGAATGTCGAACATCGCCTGCTCGCGGCCGTAGGCGACGGCACGTTCTCCGGCTTCGCGATACCAGCGAAACAGTTCATCGTCGTTGGCGGGAGATTCATTCGACAGGAAAGCCATCACCGCCCGGACGGAGGCCCGTCGAGCAGCGTCGTCGGCAAAGGAAAGGCCGAGCTGCGCCTGGCGAGCGACCTCCTCAGCCACCACGAACATCTTGAGCTCGTACAGCACGACCTGCTGCCCGCCGTAATCGAACAGCTCAGCCGCCGTTCGGTTCACCTGGAGACAATTTCTGAGACGCCACTGGTATTCCTCTTCGCCGGCGGCGTACCGATCTGTCATGTCAGCCGCATCGAAGGTCTGCCGGAGAAATCCGGCAAATTCCGCATACGCCTCGGCGGCCGCCGTCGCCGCGGGAACCAGATCACCCGATATGGTAGACGCGAAGGGGCGCTTCCCGAGGTAACCGCCGGCCATCTCCAGGAGTGTCGTGCGGAAATAGGTCGCGTTTGATTCGCTTCCAGTGATACCGTCTCGCTCGATCATCCGATGATCCGGCTGATTCCCGCTTGCCTTGCCGGCCAGCAGGTTTGTGCGGGCCACCTGCAGGTAACCGGGGATCGCCCGCAGCCGGCGAATCACCAGCTGCCAATCGTCTACCGTTCCCAGTGCTCCTGCCTCGAACTCCTGCATCTGCTGAATCTGCCAGTCAATTCCGCGGAATGGCTCGGCCACATAGGTATCCAGTGAGCGTTCCTGTGATCGCCGCTCATACTGATGCAGCAGAAAGGCGAGCTGGGCCGAGAGCACCCCATGATCGATACGTCCGCTCGGGCTCAGCTGAGCCGGTGTGATGGTGCCAAGTTCTCGCTGCACATCCTGATAGAACTTTGCTTCCAGTGCCAGCGCCGCGGAGCTCCAGTCGCGAAGAGTCCCATTGGCTCCGGTAAGCGATGGATGGTACCCATCTCCACCAAGGTAGGTGGACGTCACCGGGTTCAGCTCAAGCGTCTTCAGAAAGTAGCGGTCCCGCAGTGTGACAAAACCCGGATCCGCCGACGCAACCGGGGCGTCTTTGGGTTGACAGGCGCTGATATGTCTCAGGATGCCAAAGGCGGCCGCAGTCTGGGCCGATCGGGTGAGAAACGTCCGACGTTCCATTGAAAGCTCATATGTAGGTGGTATGCGGAAAGTATTGGAGGAGAAGGTAGCGGGGAAGGTCTGTAGGGGTCGATCTGAGATCGGCCCCTGCGCGTCATTTATGCTCTTCCCCGCTGCCCCGCACGGCTATATTTCCCGATCAGCAGACAATCGCATGCCTGGAGGATGACAATGCATGGTAGAGCAAACCCGGTCCTGGTACTCGGGATCGTAGCGGCAATGGTGACGAGATCCGGACACGCCCAGGCGGTTCCCGATTCACTGCCAGCTGGTGTTACTCAGGCGATGGTAGCGCGGGGGAAAGTCGTCTTCTCCGGAGCGGGCATCTGTTTCGTCTGTCACGGCTCCGACGCGCGCGGCGGAACCGCGCCACGTCTTTCCGATTCCACCTGGATTCACAGCCATGGCGAGTATGAAAAGATCGTCGCCGTGATCACTTCCGGTGTTCCCGCCAAAGAATCGAAAACCGGTACCATCATGCCCCCCCGGGGCGGCTCGGCGATCAATGACGAGGACCTGAAAGCCGTCGCGGCCTACGTCTGGAGCCTGAGCCATAGAAAGCAATGATGTACGTCGAACTTCCACTAACCACCATCCACTATCCACCATCCACTATCCACCATCCACTATCCACTATCCACTATCTAGCTGCTGAATGAACTCACCGCTGGATCTTTCCGAGCACGAGATGTTGCGGTTGGGCAGCCGAGTGGCTGAAGTCGTTTCGCGCCATCTCTCGACACTGCGGCAGCAGCCGGTCTTCACGACCCTCACGCGAGTCGAGGCTGAGCGGCTCGTTTCGGGCCCGGCGCCCGAGTCTGGTCGTGACTTCGAAGGTCTTCTCGATATCCTCAACGAACGGGTGTTCGCCCATACGGCCCGGGAGCCCCATCCCGGCTTTCTGGCGTATGTCCCCAGTTGTCCGACTTTTCCGGCGGTGCTGGGTGACTGGCTCGCGGCCGGGTTCAACTGTTTCGGAGGAGCCTGGACGGTTGCGGCTGGTCCCAGTGCGGTTGAGCTGACGGTGCTCGACTGGTTTCGCGGCTGGCTCGGTATGCCCCACGGCACCGGTGGTCTGCTTACCTCCGGCGGCTCGGCCGCTACCGTCACCGCGCTCGTTGCGGCTCGTCACGCGGCAGTTCAGGAGGAGCCGGCGCGGCTTGAACGCGCGGTGATCTATACCTCGAGCCAGGCCCACTCTTCTGTCGTGCGGGCGGCATGGATCGCCGGCGTACCCCGGGCGAACGTGCGCTCCATTGAAGTGGATGCCGGCTTCAGGATGGACACTGATGCGCTGGTCGCGGCCATTGCGGAAGACCGGCGGCGGGGGCTCCTCCCGTTTGCGGTCGTCGCGAGTGCGGGGACAACCAATACCGGCTCGGTCGATCCGCTTTCCCGAATCGCCGATATTTGTGCTGCGGAATCGATCTGGTATCACATCGATGCCGCCTACGGCGGCTTCGCCATTCTCACTGATCGAGGACGCGCGCTCCTGGCTGGAATCGAGCGGGCCGATACCGTCACCCTCGACCCCCACAAGTGGCTCTTTGTTCCTTTCGAGTGCGGCTGCCTCCTCGCGCGTGATCCGACGCGCCTCAGAGACGCATTCCGGATTCTCCCGGAGTACCTCCGCGACGTCGAAACGAATGGCGAGGAGGTCAACTTTGCCGACTACGGCGAACAGCTGACCCGCTCCACCCGCGCGCTCAAGGTCTGGCTTCCCGTGCAATTTTTCGGTGTGGGCGCTCTACGCTCGGCCATCGACACGGGGATTAATCTCGCGAAGCATGCGGAAACGCTCATGCGTGCTGATCCGTTTTTCGAAATTCTTTCGCCGGCACAGCTTGGCATCACCTGTTTTCGTATTCATCCGGACGGCATTGATGATGATGCCAAGCTGGACGTTCTGAACCAGCGAATCAACGAGAAGGTCAATGCACTGGGTCAGCATTTTATCTCGTCAACCCGCCTGAACGGACGGTTCTCCCTCAGGATTTGTGTGCTGGGATTTCGCACGACCGAGCGGGACATCGATGAGTTAGTCGAAAGCCTTCGATCCGCAGTTCTGTAGGGGTCGATCTCAGATCGACCCTTCATCATTTTCGCATCAATGAATTGTTAATGTCATGGCATACAATAAAGGGCCGATCTGAGATCGGCCCCTACATCATTGTCGCATCAATGAAATGTTAATGTCATGGCATACAATAACGGGCCGATCTGAGATCGGCCCCTACGCTTGATTACAAACGCATCGCCGCCAGCTCTGCCGCAGTGAACTGACCCACCAGGAACGATCCGCTATCCAGGTTCGGCCAGGCGACCGTTGTCACCGTGCCGTTGCTCACCGCATACACCCCCTGCTGCGCGACCGCGCGGCGGACTTGCGGGTGCCGGAAGAATTGGCGTTCCGAGACGATGTACTGGATCACCAGGCGATCATGGCACCGGTACGCGATGGCCGCCGCCGGTTCGCCGCCCAGCTCCGTGGTCCAGGCGCTGATCAGCCGCATATGTGGCGAGTGCAGTGCCGGAACGCTAAAGGGAAGTTCCCGCTTGATCTTGCCGACGTCAGCCGTCGTGGGAAGGTCTGACTCGTCCATCAGATGAAACTGCTCCAGTACGGCCACGGACATGGGACCAGGCTGCGGATCCAGGCTTACCTTTGTCGTCGGACCCATTGCCATGCTCATGCCGGTCTGGGCCACCGGAGTCTTGTGGAGAGTTGTCCAGAGAAGTAAACCGGCCAACACGGCGGCAATTCCCCACCCACTCCAGGCGAGAACGGGAGAATAACGACGCCGATGTGAGGGCGGATCAGAGACGGCTGACGAAACCGGCGTCGTATGCAGATGGGCCAGCCGGCTCATGACTCGCTCGGTCACGTCCAGCGCGACCGGTGACTCGGCTTCACGATTGAGACGAGCGCGAATTGCGGCTTGTGCGCGAAGGTCCCGCTGGCAGAGCACGCAGTCAGCGAGGTGGGCGTCCAGCCGGATCCGCTCGTCCTGGGCAAGCTCTTCATCGAGATAAGCCGCCAGCAGCTCCACGAATGCATCGTGTTCCGGTCCGATGCTGCCGGCGATCGTAGGGTCGCTCATGACTGCCTCACGGTTGCTCGCCGTTCTCCCGCCCCGGTCCAGCGGTCGGAGAGATCCCAGTTTGCCGAGTGGGTGACGATCAGGGCTGCGAGCAGCTTCCGTCCGCGGTAAATCCGGCTCATGACCGTTCCCAGGGGAACCCCGGTGATCTCGGCAATCTCATGATAACGGAACCCTTCGATATCGTGGAGCTCAACCGCCACGGCAAAGGTCTCGGGTACCATTCGCAGGATCTCGTAGACCTGTACGGTGGAAATCGAATCCACCAGTCGTTCGAAAGGTCCAGGCTCATCGGTCGCGCCCAGGTCCTCTCGCGTTTCATCGAGCTGCATCGTCGGCGCCAGCACCTCGCGCCGACCCCGACGGTCATGGAAATCACTCAGTACCGAACGCACGATCCGGTAGAGCCAGGGCCGCACGCAGTTCTCTTCGCGCAGGTTGCCGAAATTCAACCAGGCGCGGACGAAGGCATCCTGCACAACATCCTCGGCGTCGGCCCGGTTTCCCAGGCGTCGATAGGCAAAGGATACCAGCCGGTCCAGATGCGGTAACGCCAGCGTCTGGAACCTGGACTGCATGGCAGGCGTGGTTTCGGATTGGAGCGTACTGGCTCCAGCTCTCATAACACGGTGGTGGAGGGTCGACGTGGCTGTCTGTACAGGAGACGGTGTGTGGCGCGCAATCATTCCCGCGCTTGAGAGATACTGCCGGGACGGTCTTCCGTCCAGAGCGGCCGGGGAATAACCGCCTCAGTGTATCAGTCTACTCTCCACTGGTCTGATAGCTGTTCACTGTTAAGCGGAGATCCTCCTATGCGTAACATGTTCCTCCCGTATTTCGGCTCGCGCCGGCTTCTCTTCGCGTCCGTCTGCGCTCTGTCGCTGGTCGTCCTGGCTTGCCAGGATGGAAACTCGCCCACTGGAGATGCCGCGGCAAGACACCAGTCCCGGATGGCAGCGGCGTCTCATGTACGTACCAATGAAGCCCCCGTCGACATTGAGATGTTCGCCCCGGGAGAGGGCGACCGGGCGGGGGTCAACGGCATCGGCTGGTTTGTCGATATCGATCTCGAATTTGACGGTGGCCTGGCCGGAACCGGCTTCGTGAAGAATCAGCTCACCGGACCCGGCATTCACGAGAACGCGGCGCCATTCCCCGGCACATTCACTCCGGGCAAGGATGACGCGTTCGGTGGACTGGTTGTCCTCATCAGCACCACTACGGTTGGCGCGGGATCCTGTCAGAACGTTGCCAATCTCTTCAACATCACCGGTCCAACCGTCGTGACTCCCGAGCTGACGGAAATCTGGGACACCTGGATCATCACGGCGCCAAATTTCGGAACCCACACCCCGAGCCAGATCTTCGTGGCGGAAGTGCGCGACCTGAACGGAGACGGGATTCACAACGACGCACCTGATGTCGTTCCGGATGCGAATCATGATGGCACCTGCAACGAGGGAGACCTCAAGGCGCTCGGCCTGGACTCCAAGGTAGTGCAGGCGCATTTCTTCA
>JBDTQP010000167.1:0-6741 GCA_039932125.1 Gemmatimonadota bacterium | reverse complement strand
CGACCCGTTCCAGCGTTGGTCCCAGATCGGAGTGCTGCATGCCGATCGCCACGATCGTGTCCTTCCAGTTCCGGCCGATCATATCAATGTTGAGATCGGCGACGATGCTCTTGATCGGAACGGTGGGATGATCGGAGAAGTAGCTGCTCCCCCAGAGCCCTTTCTCCTCGCCACTTACGGTCATGAAAATGACCGACCGTTTCGGGCGCGCATTGCGCTGGGTGAATGCCTCGGCGAGCTCCAGGACACCGACGGTCCCTGACCCGTCGTCGTCAGCACCGTTGCTGATGCTGTCCGGCTGACCCGGCGTGATCCCGATATGGTCCATGTGCGCCGAGTACACGAGATACTCGCTCTTGAGTCTCGGATCGCTGCCTTCCAGGATCCCGATAGTGTTGGGTGCCATGCTGGTCCCCAGGACCTGCTGATGCAGGGTGAGCGTGGCCGTCCATGGCGCTACGTCCTGCACCACGGTGTTCGGCGCACCGCGGACCTGGGCGAACTGTTCGGTGGCCTGTGGGTAAACCGAGCTGATCGCGGTCTCCCGCACTTCGATTACGAGGGGGCCGCCATGGCCCTCACCCGATCCGAAGGTGACCGTTTCACCAAGGTGGGAATCAAGCTCCGCGTCGAACTTGGTCGAGTCTCTGTTGGAGATGACGACGAGCAACCGGGCGCCCGATGAAAAAAGCTGATTCACGACCAGCCCGGCGTTCTGCGGTACCTCCTTGCTGAAATCAACCGGCCAGATGACGATCTTGTCTTTCACCTCGGCCGGCGGGATTTGCGACGGATCTACCGCGCCGCCAATCAAAACCATGTCACCGGTGATCGGATCGTTTGGCGGATCGCCAAAGAGCACGTACGCACCATCCGCAAACGAAATCGGGATTTCAGCGACACCCTGGAAGCGGATGCTCGACCCCACCACGTTGAGCTTGCGCCGGGTGATGGGATATCGCTGAAAGAAAGTTCCGCTGTCGCCCCCTGGCTTGAGTCCGAACTTCCGGAACTCCGATGCCACGTACTGCGCCGTCATTTCCAGCCCGGGGCTCGGCGTGTCCCGGCCCATCATGGAATCGTCGGCAATGATCCGTATACGTCGTTCAACGTCCGCCGGCCGGATGGTCGCTGCGGCGCGCGTCGCGGGATTCTGGGCGCTGACGGGGGCTGTGAGCGTCACGAAGGCGAGAAGTAGAAGGTGTTTCATACCATTCCCGTGTTGAAAGAAGAAGCCGGCCTGCTCGGCCGGCTTCGGACATACGGACAACGAGAAAACAACGTTTCATCGCACTAGCGACTCGAGGCGCCCTCGACGATCTGCTTGTAGCTGTCAGGATTCCAGGCCGGGCGCGCGGCTGTGTTTGCGATGTCCTGCCCGAGAAAGAAAAGGAGCTTGAGAATCCGGGACTCCTTTTCCGCATCGATCTTGTCGGGCGAATCACTCGGTCGGTGATAGTCCGGGTGTGTCCCATTGAAGAAGAAAAGAATGGGAACGCCTTTCCGGGCAAAGTTGTAGTGATCGGAACGGAAGTAGAAGTTTTCCTGGGGCCAGCGATCGTCAATGGCATTCATGTGCAGCTCGGGGTGCGCTGAATTCACCCGATTGAGAGTGGCTCCCAGGTTCGAATGTTCTTTCCCGATCGCAACGATCGTATCTTTCCAGTTCCTCCCGATCATGTCGATGTTGAGATCCGCCACGATGCTGGCCATCGGCACGGTGGGGTGTTCAGAGAAGTACTGGCTCCCCCAGAGGCCTTTTTCCTCTCCACTCACGGTAATGAAAAGGACCGATCGTTTCGGGCGGGACTGGCTGAACGCCTCCGCGAGTTCCATGACGCCCACGGTGCCGGATCCGTCATCATCGGCGCCGTTATTGATGCTGTCCGCGGCGCCGGAAGAGATCCCGATGTGATCCATGTGGGCTGAGAAGACGAGATACTCGTTCTTGAGAGCTGGATCAGTGCCCTCGAGAACTCCAATCGTGTTCGGGGCCGTGACCCGCTCAATGATCTGCTGCTTCAACTCCACATTCACGGTGAGATCCGGGATGTCCCGGCTCATCCAGGCAGTTGAGCCGCGGAGTGCTGTCAGATCTATTCCCGCCTGGCGCAACAGGTCACCTATAGCTCGCTGATGCACCTCGACCACGGGGATAGCCTGGGCCTGCAATCCTTCGATGCTGAGGCGTGGATTGGATGTTCGAGCGATTTCGTTGGCCAGCGTGACGGAATCGCGATTGGAAATAATCACGACCCCTCGGGGCTTGCCCTGAATGATCGCGCGAAGCATCCGGGTGACGTTCTGGGGCAGTCCACCCGCTGCGCGTTCCGCCACAACGAGAGCCACCTTGTCCTTGACGCGGTCTCCAATGGCCATTGAGGTATCCCAGGTTCCCGCGAACAATACAGCAGGCCCGCCAACCTCGGTCGCCGGGATACCTCCATATAGAAAGCGTGCATCGCGGGCCAGCTCGGCGTGCACATGCTGGCCTCGAAACATGAATCCGACATGCGATGCCGCCGGGTCGAGTCGTGCGCGCGACACGTTGTATTTCTGAAACCAGGTGCCATTTTCGCCACCGGGCCGGAGTCCGAATCGCCTGAATTCGTCCGCCACATACTGGGCCGTGAGGTCCAGCCCCCGGCTCGGCGTATCCCGGCCCATCATGGAATCGTCGGCTATGATACGAATCCGCCTGGCGACATCGGCTTCGGTAATTGTGGCAGCCGCCCGCTCGAGAGAACCATTTTGAGCCTGGAGGCAAGCAGGAAGAACAAGCAGCAAGGAGAACAGGGCTCGGCGCATGAAGAATCCGGTGTTGATGTCCGTGCTGCTCGAGGCAGCACCAAGTTCTGGTTGATGAGTATGGGCTCTGACAATAGCAGCGCCCGGCCGAGAAGGGTACGGCCGGGCGAGTGCTGCTTGTTCCTGCTCCGGAAAGGCGCTCAGGGTTTCCGGCGTCTCAACTGGGGATCTCCGGTTGGCTGGGGCCTCGATTGGGGCGGAGGTTCTGCACGTCGGGGCGCCGCTCGCGGTGCGCTCTGGGGCGGAGGATCCCGGCGGGGCTCCGAGCGAGGTGGCGACGAACGGCTGGGCTCCGCTCTACGAGGTTCCGACCGGGTACCGGGTCCCTGTTCGGAATTCGAAGGGTCCGGCCGAACCGGGTCTTCTCGCCTGGGTTCTGCCCGCTGATTATCAGGATCGGAAGCTGGCCTTTGTGAAGGCGGCAGAACATCGGGCTGTCCGGGATCGACCGGTTTCAGGTTCTGATTCTCTTCCGGTTTCCGACGAGGTTCACCGTTTCGATCCGGTTCGGGAGGGCGGGGCACCACGTTGGGTGTACCAGTGTCTCCTTCACGCCTCCGCGGCTCCTCGGAAGTGCCAGTGTTCTCCCTCGGCAAGACATTGGGCCTTGCCGTTCCTGCCTCACCCGTTCGGCGTCGGGGATTGTCCGGAGTGCCCGGGGTCGTGGGCCGGTCGGTGGTGACACCCGTCTGCTCTCCCGTACGGCGACGCGGGGCACCCGGGGTGCCGGTTCCCGGATTTGCCGGATCCTGCCTGGCATCCACGGAGCGCCTGCCGCGGGGATCGACGGGAGCAGGGATGGAACCACGACCCCCAACATCTGCACTCGTGCGGTCACGCTCTGCTACACGACGACCATCGTCGTCGGTCCGTTGCCGGACCCTGGTTACATAGTCTCCCTGACCGTTGTAATCCTTGAAGACATAGCGCGGGCCCGGGCGATAGGGACGCGTGATCACTACATTGCGGCCCCGGTTGTACCGGTACGGGTAGTAGTAGGAATCATCGTAAATGACGATCCGGAAGCGATTGCATGAGTAATGATATGGATTCCAGTATGAATAGCTCACGTAATTGTGGCAGTCATAGCAGACGAACCGCGGATAGTCATAGTGCTGCTCAACGTAGTATTGCGTGATGTCGTAATCGTACTCACCGGCTCCGGCGATCTGAGAGGCAAAATCCGTGAGACTCACGTAGGGATCTCCCCGAACCCGCCCGTCTGCTATCAACCGATAGTCCCAGTGGTCGCCACGCACGAACTCGTCATATCGGTAGGGATCCGGCGAGGACACCGCGAAGATGTATCCGACGCCGGGATAGTCGTCCACTTCGAACGCATGGTTGTCCCGATCCAGAACCTCGAAGGTCCTTCCACCCCGCGCAAAATTGTCTTCCCATGGCTCGCGGGGAAACAAGACTCGAATTCGTCCGTCCGTGTCCACGCGGAGCACTGTCACATAGCCGTCGGTTTCCGCCTTGAAGAAGACGCGCGCCTGATCACCCCGCCGATAAGGATCTTCTTCGTGATTGGTCCAGAGGGTGATGCGCTGGCGTTCGGTGGAGCGGATCCAGGAGGCTATGCGGCCGAGTTCAACGGGGCCCGGTGCTGGCGCAGAGGACGGTCCTGAGACAACCGTAGCAACCGCCAGAGCGATGAGTGGAGCGAACATGTCTCCTCCGAGGGAATACTTGACGGGGAATGCAGCTGCGGTTGCATGCGATATGCCACAGTGTGTCAACCTGTAAGTCTTTGATTCCCTGTTACTTGAAACTGGTCTCCAGCTGACTCGGTCCGGGTCGCGTGTCCGTCAGCGGGGACAGGAGTTCTCCGCGTTGACTTCAACCCTCGTCTCCCAATACGTTGCGGCCCGCATGCATAAACCTGCTTCTGCGCCTGGCACCGCTCGAGTTGATCTCCTGGATCCTTTTGAAGTCTCCCGATTAGGTGGGCTGGAGCTGGTCTCAGAGGGAGTAGTAGAGGGATTTCTGACCGGTCTTCATCGATCCCCTCGCCGGGGATTCTCGGTCGAGTTTGCCGAACACCGGATGTACCAGCCAGGTGACGAGTTACGTTACGTGGACTGGAAGATTCTTGGCCGGAACGACCGCTTGTACGTGAAGCAATTCGAGGAAGAAACGAACCTTCGGGCCATGATTGTTCTGGATATCAGCAAATCAATGGCATGGAGTGGCGCCCCTGCAGCGAATCTCACCAAGCTGGCCTATGCTCAACACCTCATCGCCGCCATAGCCCTGGTTCTGCTCCGGCAACGGGATGCCACCGGCCTCATCACTTTCGATGAGGAGGTACGCTCGATTACGCCGCCTCGCGCCCGGCTGAGCCACTGGCGCACCATCCTGAATGTTCTGGGCGAGATGACGCCAGGTCTGGGGACCGCCGCCGAACCCGCGCTCCGTCGTGTAGTGGACCGGCTCAGGCGCAGAGGGCTCGTCATTTTCATTTCGGATCTGCTGCTTGATCGAGCGACCACTCTTCACGCTCTGCAGTTCCTCAGGCATCGAGGGCACCAGATCATGGTGTTTCACCTGATGGATCCGGCCGAGGTCAATCTCGACGGTCCGGCTGAAGCGCGATTCGAAGATCCCGAAACCCGGGAGACGATTACGCTTCGGCCCAAGGACTGGGCAGATGTCTACCGGCAGACGGTTGCGGGCGTGGTTGATGAGTGGTACCGGGCGTGCCGGGGCCGGGGAATCAATTACCACCGAATCACCACCGATACACCATTTGGAACCGCACTGCGGCGGGCGCTGGTACAGCCGGCGGGGATCGCGTGATCGGATTCCTGCATCCATGGGTACTTGCAGGACTCGTCGCGGCGGGTGTCCCGATTCTGCTTCACCTGATTCAGCGGCGGGAACCTCCGGTCATCATCTTTCCTGCCGTCCGCTACCTGGTGGACACCACCCGGGAGCACCAGAAGAGGCTGAAGCTGCGTAACTGGCTGTTGCTGATCATCCGGACGTTGCTCATCATCGCCCTGGTACTTGCTGCCGCCGGACCAACGGCTCCGATTCGTGGCGCCGCCGGACACAGTCCGGCCGCTATGGTACTCATTCTCGACAACAGCCTGAGCAGTGGGGCGGTCCTCGATGGAACCCCTCGCTTCAGCGTGTTTCAGGGGAGTGCTCATCGCATTCTCGACCGGGCCACACCGGAGGACAACCTCTGGCTCATGCTCGCTGACGGGCTGCTTCGCCGGGGTGACGCGGCACTGCTTGGAAGACTGGTTGACAGCGCGACGCCAATCGCCTTGCGACTCGATCTTGGACGCGCCCTGCAACAGGCTCAGGCGGTACTCGGAACGCAGAACCTTCCCGGCGAGCTTGTGTTGATCACCGACCTTCAGGCCACCGCAATCTCTGCCGCGGACATCCGGCGGCCTCTCCTTGTCATCAGGCCGGAAGAACCCGATAGCCGAAACCTTGGTCTCGCCTCTATTGACGCCGGTCCGCAACCGTGGTCTCCGGCGGGCTCGCGGGTCACGGTTGCCGTTGCGGGCGACTCGGCGCTGGCAGTTCCGGTGTCGATTCGTCTCGCCGATCGTCCACCTCGCCAGGCTCTCGCCATGGCAGGCTCTCCGGTTTCGACTCTGCTGAGTGGAACTGTGGCGGGGTGGTGGCCGGTTCGTGCCGAGCTGGATCCCGATGAGCTCCTGGCGGACAATGAGCGCCTTGCAGTCGTTCGGGTCGCACCGGTGGCGCAGGTGTCCTGGGATCCGCAAGTGCGCTTCCTTGCGGCCGCCTGTGAGGTACTTGCAGCCAATGGCCGAATCACCCGCGGGGTAGAAGTGAGTCTCGGGCGTCTGTCCGCCGGTTATTCCATCCTCGAGCCACCGGAAGATCCCGCGCAACTGGGAGCGCTCAACCGCGCGCTCGATCAGCGCGGAGTCGGCTGGAGGTTTGGCG
>JBDTQP010000166.1:0-6744 GCA_039932125.1 Gemmatimonadota bacterium | reverse complement strand
GAATGCCGGCGGCAAACCCGGGCCCTGAAACAACTGCTGGCCAGCCGGGGAGCACTCCCGTCAGTCCGGGAACATCGGTGCGGGGGTCGGCGGCTGGCATCAACAAGCCCGCGGATTCACCGGGCCGCCCCGATTCGGCCATGACGGCAGGGCATGACTCCTCAATGATGGAGCGCGAGGAAGTTCTGGATAATACCTACTCGATTCCAGCTGGTGAGACCGTTCGGGTATTTCTCGCAGCCGGGGCAACCTACCGGGCCGAGATCAACAACGCGGAGATCCGCCTGCAGTTGCGCCCGATTGACCAGAGTATCCAGGCGCCACTTGTTGAGGAATTCCTGGCGGGAACCGGGGCGGGAGGATCGACGACACTTACCATCCGGCCGCGGCAGGACGGTGAGTACGAAATCCGGAGCATCGGGGGAGATCCTACCGCAGTCGTGAATGTTCACCTGATCCGACAGCCGTCCAATCAATAGCCTGTCCGGGTGGCGGGAAAAAGCTTCCCGCCATCCATCCGCCTTCATTATTTGCTTACAGGTTGGCGCAATTCTCGCCGGCGAATCACCAGCAGACTCACCCCAAGCCATCCCGATCCGGCCAGCAATCCGGCGAGCACGTCAGTGGGGTAGTGAACGCCGAGGTAGACCCGAGAAAAAGCAATGAGAAGGGCCAGCAGCCAGCCTGCGGCAATCATCACCCGTTGATAGTTTCGGCTGGCAATCTGCTGCTCAAGCATGACGGCGGCGAAGACATAAATGATCGGCGCCAGCATGGCGTGCCCCGAGGGAAAGGAGTACCAGCCGGCGCCGCTCAGTCGCTCGACGAGATCCGGTCGGTGACGGTGAAAGAACACCTTCAGGATCGCGTAGCAGATCCACCCAGCGAGCGCCCATCCAAAATATTCAGCTCCCTGCCGTTTGCCTCCACGCCACAACAGCAATCCGGTCACCCCGAACGCAAAAGGAAATTCAGCCGCACCCGATCCCAGCCAGCTCACTCCCTGCATCATTCTGGTCAACGCAGGTGTTCGCCACGCGGCAAACGCGCGGAGGCCGGCGTCGTCGAACGCCGATAACCTGCCGAGGAGAAGCACCAGCACCAGGAAGCCAATCAGGCTTGCCGTGGTAAGAATTGCCATGATGCGAGATGGCATCCGGTGTTCGGTCAGGTTTCTCATGCAGGCGAACCTAGCAGCGGCATGTTCGGAAGGCGATATGGCACAGGCTTGCTATCTCTCCTGAGCGGGGGCAACGTTGCTGCGATGCTGTTCGCGGATTAATTTGCCGCGCGTCCCGCTGCTGGTTTGACCTGGGACGGGTGGCCGAGTGGCTGAAGGCACCGCTCTCGAAAAGCGGCATACCCGCGAGGGTATCGAGGGTTCGAATCCCTCCCTGTCCGTGCTCCCTTCTGTACTTCCCTGCACAGCGCCTCCGGAGGCATCATGGGCTACGTCGACGATCACCTGCTCAACGGGGAGAATATCGGCTATCGAGCCCATCAACACTGGGTCATCTTCTTCTGGCCGGTTTTCCTGATGCTTGCTGGTACCGCGCTGCTCATCCTGGTGCCCGACCAGATGATTTTCGGGCTTGCCGTGCTCGGCCTTGCGGTGCTCTGGCTCATCTTTCCATTGATCAAATATTCCACGTCCGAGTATGCGGTTACCAACAAACGGGTGATCGTAAAACTGGGACTGGTGCAGCGCGACTCGAGTGAGACGCTGCTCAGCAAGGTCGAAGCGATCGCGGTGGACCAGACAATTCCCGGCCGGCTTCTTGGCTTTGGGACCATCACGATCACCGGGACAGGCGGGACGAAAGAATCGTTCGCCCGCATATCCAGTCCCATGGAATTCCGCCGGCAGGTCCAGGCGCAGATTGTCGAGATGGAGGACCGGCGCGGTTCTTCAGTAACCGGGGAGAGCGCGAGTGGCGAGCCCCGCGAGGAGCGCGAATGCCCGTATTGCGCCGAGCGCATCCTCAAGAAGGCCCGCGTGTGCCGGTTCTGCGACCGGGAGGTGTCACCGGCCGGGTGAATGGGTGAGGTGTCGCTGGAAATGGGTTGAACGTCATTAGTGCCGGGACCTTGGCCAGTCCTGATCCTTCCTCTGGAAACCAGCTTCAGCAGCAGGGAGATGCTGTGAGAAACCACTTTCGTTCGTGGTTCGCGCTCATCCTGGTCGCCGGTTGCCGAGATGGTTCGGGACCCGGCAATCCAGATTTTCTGGTCACACCAGGGAGTCAGTGGAGCGGTGGCACTATCCAGGTACAATCCCACCTTTTCGTGGGCTTGCCCACGCTGCCCACGATTTCCGCAGGTGGATTATCCATGAGTGTCACCCGGAGTGACGACTCGACCTTATCGGCGGTGCTTCCCATTCTTCCTTCCGGAAACGCAGCGATCGAAGTCGATGCCGGCAGCGATCATTTCAACCTGGGAAACGTCCAGATCGCTGGCTTTCGGAGAAGGGTATCCGCCAGCTCCGGGTTCGCCTTTGAACCGGTCATCGCCACCTTCGCACCCGCTGCGGGCCCGGTCGCCGTGGCTGGAATATTTCCTCCGGACGGGAGCCTTGGTCTGGTCGACCTCCGGACCGCAGTGGTGTCCGTCGTTTCGGGAGTCGAGCCACCGGATTTCGTGAACGGCCACGGGGCCGGGGTATCCTTCACTCCGCGAAATTTCATTCTGCGAGACAGTACAGGCGCGCTCGGTGAATGGCAGGTCTATCCCACGCTGGCGTATGTCGATACCACACCCGATCTGGCCTTGACCCGCCAGATCGCCCACCTGCACGACCAGGTCTGGATCGTAACCCATACCCACCTGACGGATCTCCTGAGACCGGGCCAACCCGACTCTTCAATCCAGATAGAAGATCCCTGGCGGATCTCATTGTTCCCGGCTGCCGATCGAGCCGTCATCAATGGAGGATATATCGGCAGAGCTCCGGTTTTCGAGATGTCGACCGGGAACGTTGCCTATACCATTCCGATCGATGCGATAGCCGGCGCCGCGAGCACTTCCAATGGCTCCAGGCTTTTTGTGGTGGGTGACAGTGTGGGCGAGACTCAGGTCCGGATGCTGGACGCCTCGACCGGATCCGTGATCCAGAAGTTGGCCGTTGTTTCGGGAGATTTTGTCTCCGGTCTCGCGCTCTCCGCGAATGGACTCCAGCTGTTCATGGGGACTCTGGTGGACAGTCTGCCTGGCGTAATCGTTTTCGATGTGGGAGCCAACTCCCTGACACTCGCCGGCCGCCTGATCGCCGCGACCGATGCCGCTTGTCCCGCTAACTGCAACGCACTGGTTGACGCGGCAGTGGTTGAAGATGCTGGTTCTGGAACGATATTCCTGGTCAGCCTCGGCGATCCCGGCCTGATATGGGAGTTTGACCTCCGCGCGTTTCCTTCCGATCTGCGTGCGATGCTTCCCGTCTCCGGTCCGCCGATGTAGCGCTGCTCCCGAAAACAGCCTAAATCATTATATTCCCGTCTCCTAAGCCCACGCCAAGGAGACGCGCATGCCCGGCCTGGACCCGGCGAGATTTCAGGATTCTGCCCTTCGCCCAGTGGCGGAGAAAGTGATCGAAAAGCGTCGGCTCCACACCGCCGATGCACGACTGCTTTACGCCACGTCCGATCTTCTCTCCCTTGGCGCGCTCGCCGATTTTGCCAACCAGCGCGCCAACGGCGATCGCGTGTTCTTTTCCGCCAATCAGCACATCAATCCCACCAACGTGTGTGTTCTTCGCAACACCTGCACCTTCTGCTCCTTCGCCAAGATGCCCAGGGAAGAAGGCGCGTATACCCGCTCCCTGGAAGAGGTCTATCACGAAGCCGAGCAGGCTTCGGACAGTCCCACGCGCGAGTTCCACATCGTCGGGGGACTGCATCCCAAGCTTCGGCTGAGTTATTACACGGACATGATTCGCGGGTTGAAGGAGCGGCACCCGCACGTGCACATCAAGGCGCTGACAGCGGTGGAGATCGCCCATCTTGCCCGGATAGAGAAGATCACGGAAAAAGAAGTGCTGATTCGAATGAAGGACGCGGGACTCACCAGCCTGCCCGGCGGCGGGGCCGAGGTGTTCAGCACCGCGGTGCGGGCGACAATCGCCGAGCGAAAGCTCACGGGCGACGAGTGGATCCGCGTTCATCGGGTGGCGCACGGGCTCAACATTCCCACGAACTGCACGATGCTGTATGGCCATATCGAGACGGCCGACGACCGGATCGAGCATCTCACCATGCTGCGGAACCTCCAGGATGAGACTGGTGGGTTTCTCACGTACATCCCGCTGGCCTATCATCCCGATCACAACGAGCTGGGTGACGAGCTCGGGCGGGCGGGAACCGCGACAACCGCGTATGAGGATCTCAAGAACATCGCGATCGGCCGGCTCTTTCTCGATAACATTCCGCACGTGAAGACCCACTGGCCAATGGTAACGCCGTTCCTATCTCAAATCGCGCTCAATTTTGGCTGCGATGATGTCGAAGGAACCGTCGTCTTCGAGCGAATCTATCACGAGGCCGGGGCGCAGACCCAGATGCATATGCCCTATCACGGCCTGGTGAATCTCATTCGCGGGGCAGGGAAGCGTCCGGTCGAGCGGGACAGCCTTTATCAGCCGGTTCGGGAGAACTTCGACGATCTTCCACCATCGCCGGCGCCCCGGCCTCGCACACTTCCCATTGTGCACGCGGCCTGACCGGGTTCCCGATGCGACTTGGCCGGATTCCCTGGATCAACTGTTTCCCGGTATATGGCGCCGTGGACCGCGGGCTGGTCTCGATGCCGGCCAGCGTGGTGAGCGGTACCGCGTCGGAGCTCAACGATCTGCTCGCCGCGGGCGAGCTCGATGTGAGCGTGGTGTCCGCCGTGGAGTATGCCCGCGATGCGTCGCTTTATCACCTCCTGCCGGATCTCGCCATTACCTGCGATGGGCCGGTCCACAGCGTCAAACTGTTCTCCCGACGACCGGTATCCGGGCTCGATGGAAAGACTGTGCTCCGAACAGCGTCGTCTCGCACCTCAATTCTGCTGCTCGAGCTTCTATGCCGTCACCGCTGGAGCATTCGGCCCCGCTTTGCCACGGTGCGCGCGGAAGCGGCCGATCTCGATGCGCTGAACCAGTTTCCCCATGAAGCCGTGCTCGTCATTGGCGATGCCGCACTCATGCTCGCTGCGACCGATCGTTACCCCGTGCAGATCGATCTCGGCGCCGAATGGAAGGAATGGACTGGCTTGCCATTCGTGTTCGCCGTATGGGCCGCTCGCCGCGATGCCGACCAGGCGAAGGTTCAAGTGATACATCAACGTTTACTCGACTCCCGCGCATGGGGACTTGAGAATCTGGATGAGCTGGCCCGCTCGGCGGCCACGGCAAGCGGTGTTCCGGTACGCGTGTGCCGGGCCTACCTGGGCGATCTGGATTACCGGCTGTCCTATCGGCACCTCGCCGGTCTCACGGACTTTTTTCGCCGGTTAGCTCAAGACGGACTCGTGCCCGACGGCTCGTTGTCGTTCATTACCGCAGCATAGCGGGGCAGCGGGGCAGCGGGGCAGCGGGGCAGGCCGAAGATGAAACATTGAAATGCAATGCACTGGAGATAGGATTATCTAATGAACGTTGATCGGGAATCTGTCGAGTTCAAGGATTATCTCTCGATGTATGAGAAGGCGTCGCTGCTCGAGCTGGGGCAGCTGGCGGATGCTGAGCGGTGGCGGCATCATCCGGAGCCGGTGGTCACATACATCATTGATCGGAATATCAATTACACGAATGTGTGTGTCGCCGATTGCAAGTTCTGCGCGTTCTACCGGCGTCCCAAGGACAGTGAAGGCTATGTGCTCAGCTTCGAGGAGATCGGCGCCAAAATAGATGAGTGCAAGGCAATCGGTGGAGTCCAGATCCTGATTCAGGGCGGGCACAACCCGTACATCCCCTTCGACTGGTACCTTGACCTCATGCGGTACATCAAGCAGCACCACCCCATTCATATCCACGGGTTCTCTCCGTCGGAGATCGTCTTTTTCTCGGGCCGATTCGGACTGAGCGTGGCCGATGTTATACGTGAGCTGCGCTCGGCCGGTCTCGACAGCATTCCTGGCGGCGGCGGCGAAATTCTGGTGGACGAGATCCGTGCCCGGGTCGCGAAGAAAAAGGCGCAGACGGAAGAATGGCTGGGAGTGCAGGAAGAAGCGCATCGGCAGGGCATGAAAACATCGGTGACCATGATGTACGGCCTCGGCGAAACCAACGCCGATCGCATCGAGCACCTCTTCCGGGTGCGTGACCTGCAGGCCCGCACCGGCGGATTTACGGCATTCATCTGCTGGCCGCTTCAGCCCGAGGGAACGCCGGAGATGTCGCATTACGAAAAGACCGATGCGGTCACCTATCTGCGCACGCTGGCGATGGCGCGCATCATTCTCACCAATGTGCCGAACCTCCAGTCTTCCTGGGTCACTATGGGCCACAAAGTCGGCCAGGTGGCGCTTCGTTTCGGGGCAAATGATTATGGCAGCCTCATGATGGAAGAAAACGTCGTCTCCGCGGCCGGTACCACCTACCGTACGACGCTCCAGGAGATCGAGCGCATCATAAACGATGCTGGCTATTCGCCTCAGCGGCGACGTCAGGACTATTCACTAATCAGCGGGGCAGCGGAGCAGCGGGGAAGCGGGGCGGTAAAAGCAGAGCCAGCGGTCGCATGAGTAGTGCACGGTATTTGGTTT
>JBDTQP010000165.1:0-6822 GCA_039932125.1 Gemmatimonadota bacterium | reverse complement strand
GGTTATCGACGCTGAGCGACAGCTCGATCAGGTAGCCGGTGTAATACTCCAGCGCATGCCGGTGACCTTCACGATTCAGCAGGAAAAGCCCAAAGAGGAGCGCCAGGCTTACCCATCCGGTGCTCCACGCCATGGCCTCCTTGAAACTCAACGTGTGAGATTTGCGGTTGAACACTCCCAGATCCAGCGCCATCAGGAGGATGACTATGGCGCTGAAGCCGATCCAGACCGCAATCCCATGACGCCCCATCAGCGATCTGCCGCCATCGCCTGGAGTCGAGCAGCTCGCGCATGCCCAGATCTCCGGCCCGCGGCAAAGGCGTTCGGCTGCCCTTGTGGGGCTACCGCGACGACTGGCACGGGCACTCCTGCCCTCTGGCGCAGGCGGTCCACCATCGCATTGAGCTCAGGAGCTTCCCCTTCGGTGACGACTTTCGCGCCATACATGCGCAGGACCATTTTATCGGAGAAGAGGTATATGATAACGTTCGTGGCGCCACCGATAACGAGCGCCGTGAGCAGGCCGCCAGTCCCCCCGAGCAGCTGGCCTGCCGCCATGAAAAAGGCAACCAGCCCAGCCATCAGCAGAAAGGTCCTGGTGTTGTTCATGGTGCATTGCTCCCTGGTAAAACAAAAAGCGAGACCTCGCCGCAACGCATTTGCGCTGGACGAAGGTCTCGCTCTGACATACGGTAACTCATGCCCCGTCATGTCCCCGCTGGACCGTGCCCGGCTGAGCCTGGCAGTCTTGACGATCCAGCATTCCGCAACCAGTGCGGATAAGCTACTCCCCTTCAACGATGTCAACTTTAATGCGATGCGGCCCGGCCGGCAATCTCGCCAACCCGCACACCACAATCCCAGATCGTGGAACACTACATGAGAGCTGGGCGTCCCCTGATCCAGACCGAGCGCGAGCTCCTCGCGAGCTTTGCTGGTGCCGTCGATCTGGATCGAATCCGGATTTACGACCGGGGCACTCCATTCGGACGGCTGGTTTCGGCACTCGCCCGGGGAGCAGCGGTTGCCCTGGGGCACCGGATCGTCGTTTCAGGGCCGGTATATCTGCCCACGCTGGCGCATGAGCTCGCCCACGTGAGCCAATACACGCGCTGGGGTCCAGCCCGCTATTTCCTCGCCGGATTCTGGAACCAGATCGTGCTGCGCATTCTGCTTGGGCGTGATGTGTATCGCTGGCAGTTTGAGCCGGGAAAGTTGTTCCATCAATACGGGATGGAACAGCAGGGCCAGATCGTGGAGGACTGCTACGATGTGGCATCACCGCGTCGAGCCCACGCCTTATTGATATCTCCCTTCACGCCCTGATCGTGTTAAAAAGGTGGCTCCGTCTGATGATGGGGATCATCGAGCATGATTGCCATCTCATGGCTCCCGGCTGGCGTCTCGAGCTGGCCTTCCGGAAGGATCAGCAGAGCATTCGCTTTCACCATGGACGTCAGTATGCCGGAGCCCTGGGGACCGGTCAGCCTGACCTCGCGCTGGCCGGAGGAGTCGTTCACAATTGCCCGCAGAAAATGCTGTAACCGTGGCTTCACCACGACGGGGTCGTGCAGTCGAACCGGAACGGCGCGGCGGAATGGGAGTGCCCGCCCGGACATCTTTCTTATGGCCGGCCTGACGAACAATTCAAACGTCACCATCGTGCTGACCGGATTTCCCGGAAGGCCGATCCACGGCATACCATCAAGCAGGCCGAACCCCACTGGCGCGCCCGGCCGCATCCGGAGCTTCCAGAACTTGAATTCTGTTCCCATCTGTTCCAGCACCAGCCGCAGCACGTCGTGGTCGCCGACACTGATCCCGCCTGTCGTGACCAGCAGGTCACAGTCCCGGCTCCGCTCCAGGTGTTCACGCATGCTCGGGACGGTGTCACCGGCGATGCCCAGGTTGACCGGTTGACCTCCCGACTCTTCGACCAGAGCGTTGAGTGTATACGTATTTGAGGTCGCGATTTTCCGTCCTGAGAGAATCGCTTCGGATTGATCGAGATCCACGATCTCGTCGCCGCTCGCGAGAATGCCTACCCGGGGTCTCCGATAGACCAGTGGATGCGCTACGGCCATCGAAGCCAGGACGCCAAGCTCTGCCGCGCCAAGTTCCGTACGCTCGTCGAGAGCGATTTCCCCCTTCTTCAGATCCTCTCCCGCTTTTCTCCAGTTCACCCCGACGTCCCGGTCCCGGGTGATGGTCACTACCTCGCGGCCATAGTCAGTATCCTCCTGGCGAATCACCGTGTCCGCGCCTTCCGGCAGCGGAGCGCCGGTGAAAATGCGAGCGCATTCTCCCGGCGCGATCATCTTCACGGGAAACCCGCCCGCCGCGATGTGTTCCACCACCGTGAGCCGGGCAGGATGCTCGGCGCTCGCTCCTGCCACATCAACGCCACGCGCCGCATAACCGTCCATTGCCGAGTTGGTGTGCGGCGGGATATCCAGCGGGCTGGCGACTGCCTCGGCGAGCACCGTGCCCCGGGCATCGGCCAGCGGAATTCTCAGAGTGGGCTGGCGCGCGATGTGACGCTGAACCAGGAGTGTGGCTTCGCGGGCCGAGAGAGGGGGGGAAGTGGTTGCCGGGGGTGCAGAAGGCGGCGCCATTCGTCAGATCACCATCGCCTTATTCCAGACCATGCTCGAAAGGAGCTGGAGCCACGCGGTGTCGCGAAATCGGAGAATGGGGCATGCGGCATCCTTGTACTTCTCGTCGTCCGTGACAATCGCGAGCCACTGATCAGCATTGGGCAGTCCCATATTGTAGATGGGAAGAGGCCCCGCGACCCGGCGGAACACCTCGACCTTGGGAAGCGGCTCTTTCTTGAACCCTTCGACCAGTACGATGTCCGCACCGGTGAGATATTGCCGCGCCAGGGCGATCGGATCGGTGTCGTCGGGCGTCCGCTCGATGGTCGCGCGAAGATCCGGTGACGCGATGAGGACGCGCTCGGCTCGGCCTTCATGGAAATGCCGGAACGTGTCGGTGCCTGGCTTGTCGAGATCTGCCGGGTGGCTCGCGTGCTTGATGGTCATCACCCGTTTGCCGCGGCGGGTGTACTCGCTGGCAAGGGCAACGACGAGTGTCGTCTTACCCGCGTTCTTCTGGCCGATTACTGAGATGATGCGAGTCGCCACAGGGCATCCGCCTCGGCTAAATCTTCCGGTGTATTAACGTTGAAAAAGAGCCGCGACGGATCTCCCAGCGCGCGGATACTGGAGAGTGGGAGGATACCGACATCTACCGCCTCATGGAAGGCAATCGCGCGACGGTCGCCTCGCTCGATACTCCCTTCAATGGCGGCCTCGCACGCGGGACCATATGCGGCGCAGAGTGGTTCCACCCCGCGGCGGCCATCGCTCTCCGGCAGAAAGACATCGTGCTGGGCGAGCCCGTCGGCCAATACGCGAATCAGTGCCGCGCTCACAAAGGGCATGTCCCAGGCGACGAGCACAACCGGGGCAGGACCGGAGATCACCGCGCTGTAGATGCCGCCGAGCGCGCCCAGTCCGGGACGCGTATCCGGAACGGTGCGCAGATCCGGTCGCCAGGCCGGTGCATCGGGCGCATTCGCCACGAGGAGCGGTGGCTCACCCAGCGCAGCGGTGAAGCTCTCCACCAGGCGATCGAGCACCCGGCTTCCGCCAACCAGTTCCAGTCCCTTGGGTTTTCCGCCGTAACGCGTTGCGCCGCCTCCTGCGAGGATGACACCGCGGACGTCACTCATTAGTGGTTCTTTTCATCGCGTATGAAGGACTGTGTCAGGGGGAGGGCAGGCCACTGCGGTCCCGGACCTCACGACGCTCGTCGTGGAGGTCCGGTGAACAGGAATTCGTCGCAACCTTAATAGCGGCGCCCCCGCCGGCGTTCCAGCACGACATCAAACCCGAAGGTTACCGAGAAGATGTGCTGGTACGAAATCTTGTGCGGCGGCTCCAGGTTGGGGGCGCCTGACGTGGTTCCAGTGACTCGCTGAACGCCGGTGATATTGTCCCGGGCTTCCCATCGGAGCTGGTATCCGTGACCAAGGCCGGCGGTAAACCCGAACCCCAAACCGAGGACCGGTGTTACTTCGCGGTTTGAAGGGTCGGCGAATACGGTGACCTTGGTGTCTTCGCCGAACGTTTGAAAGAAGCCATTGGTGAGGACCGAGCTGTGCTGGCTCACAACGAGGCCCCCGTGAATCCGGGCATACGGCGAGAGGACCTGGCGGCTCCACACCCGATACATCATGCCCACGCTCAAGGAGACGGCGCTCGCGGGGCTGGAGTTGGACCGGATGCTGGTGCAGACCTGAGAATTTCGGAGGGAGCCAGAGGCAAAGGTCAGCCTGCAATCGTCCTCGAAGCCGAGGCCGAGGAGCATCGCCTCTCCGGTGAAACCGACATGCTCCCCGGGGAAATAGGTCCCGTGAAATACCACGGCGAGAGAGCCGCGGATTCTCCGGGACAGCTCCATGGTATCGGCGATGAAGGCGCCATCAGTGATCGGCTGGCCGCTGACGGTCCAGAGCGACCGTCCCACGGTGGTGCCGGCCGCGATCCCCAGGCTCAAACGAGACTGGTCGGCAGTTCGCTGCGCGGCTAACGGAGAGGAGGTGCACGCCGCAAAGGCGGCCAGGACGATCCAGCGATTGCGCATCAATCCCCCAACAAGGAATGGTGTTCGACGGCGAGACAATAATCCATGACAACCGGAATTCCTCGAGCTTCCATGAGCCGGGCCGACTCCTCGTGAATGACCTCGAGCTGCATCCACACGAGCCTGGGCATGACGGCGATGATATCTGGAACCAGCGAGGGAATCGCCGCCGACCGGCGAAAAACGTTGACGATATCGATTGGGCCGGCCCCGGCCGCATGGAGCAGGTCTGGATACACCGTCTCGCCAAGAATGGCTTGCGACGTTGCCGGTCTCACGGGAATGATCGTATATCCCGCGCGCTGGAGATACCGGGCAACCCCGTAACTCGGCCGTTCCGGTCTGGGGCTGAGACCAACCACGGCGATGCGTTTCGCCTCTCGCAGAATCGCAACAACTTCATGCGGTGAGGTCGCCACCTCACGCGGCTCCATGAACTTGTGGAGTCCCGCTCACCGCCCGTCCAACCAGCAGCATTCCCGTTCGCCGGGCGATTTCGACGGCGAGGGTTGAAGGCACCGAGGGCGTTGCGATGTAGACCAGCCCTCCGCGAGCGCCTTTGAACGCGAGCTCGGCTGAGATGCGTCCAGTCACGAGGAGTCCCAGGCCGGACACCCGGTGGCGTGCCAGCAGCGCCGCGCCAATGACCTTGTCTACCGCGTTGTGCCGTCCGATATCCTCGGCATGAAAGAGAAGATCGGCGCCATCGGTCAGCGCCGCGGCGTGAATGCCGCCGGTATCGCGGTAGCGCTCGCCCCGGGCGAACAGGAGCTTGAACAACCCTCTGAGATTCTCCGCCTCGGGAGCCGCTCCCCGGGTAACGGAGGGTTCCACTGTGGCAGGGTCCGCCAGGAATGTAGAGACGGCTCCGCAGCCCGAGGCCAACACAGGGCGGCGGCCCTCCGCCGCCACCAGATCCACGCGTTCCTGCGAAAGCGTGGCCCAGAAGCCGAGGTCAGTCGCGCAGGGACGCAGGCGAATGTCGTCGATGGAATCGGCGTATCCTTCGCCGTGGAGCCAGCCAACGGCGAGTTCCTCGAGCAGCTCAGGGGTGCACATCCAGGTGACGGCGGGTCGCCCGTTGATCTCAAGCCAGACGGGAACCTCTTCGACCACAGCTTCGGCGGACATGCGCCCACCGCGCTTGGCTGGCTTCTCGATCTCAGGTGTCTCCGGTACGTTCGGCATACAGCGTGGGGTCCTCCGCGATCCGCACTCGCGACAGCCGGATGCCGGAAGGAAGCCGGGCCGCAAGACGGGAATACGTCATGGAAACTAGCGCCTCGCAGGTCGGGAGGGGACGCCCGGAGGCGAACTCGGGGAGTTCGCTGTTGAGCTGGCGACCGCTGAAGCGATCCAGCACTTCCTCCTGTATCAGCTGGTCCAGCAGAGCCAGGTCCATCAGCATGCCTGTCGCGGGGTCCATGGCACCACTGACCGATACTGAGCACTCATATTCATGCCCATGGTATTCGGACACGAGGCCGAAATGCTCGCGGTTCATGGCATCGGTCCACTCGGGCCGGCGCATGCGGTGGGTTGCGGGAAAGTGAACGGTACGGGTAAGCGAGATCATCGGACTAGTGTCCTGCCATCAGAATGAGAAGCCGATGCCTCCCATGATCCACCATCCATTGGCCCATTCATTCAGTTTTTTGTCGGTGATGACCGCATCTTCATTGCCGATGCCGCCCGGGACACTCGCTGGCTCGTCCTGAAACGCTGGCGGATACTTGAGCTTCCAGAAGTGCTGGCGCGCCTCAATCCGGAAATGAATCCGGCTCGTGGGATAGAAACGAAGCCCCACACCGGGAGAAATTGAAAACCGGTTTCCGAACTTGAATCCACTGGTGTCCGCTTTGGTCGTGCTGCCGAGAGCGTAACCGAGGCCCCCCGTGAAGAACGGCTGCAACCCGTGCCAGGTTTTTCCGCCTGTAATGTTGAACTGCAGAGCCGCTTCAATCGTAACCACACTCTGGGAGACCGGGCCCGTGACTCGCGCATCGGGTGGATCATCGGCGTCGACGATCAGTCGTTCGAGATCCATATAGTTCGCCGAGAGACCGGCCTGAATGAATCCGCTCATCCGGAAATCGTAGCGAATGCCGTACGTCGGGCCACCATGCGGACCGATTCCCAGTTTGCCCCCGTCGCCCCCGAGATTTCCGTACA
>JBDTQP010000164.1:0-6921 GCA_039932125.1 Gemmatimonadota bacterium | reverse complement strand
TGGGTGGTCAGGGCATCGAACACGTCCGCGATGCAGACGATCTGGGCTGTGACCGGGATTTCGTCGCCCCGCAGTTGGTCGGGATAGCCACCGCCATCATAGTGCTCATGATGGGATCGAATGATAGGCTTGATGTCCCAGGGAAATTCCACCGCAGCCAGCAGCTCAAGGCCAAAGACCGGGTGCATCTTCATGACCTCAAACTCTTCCTTCGTCAACTTGCCGGGCTTGTTGAGCACTTCGTGTGGTACCCGAACCTTGCCGAGATCGTGAAGGTAGGCGCCGAGCCGGACGGTGGTTTGCTGCGATTCATCCAGTCCGAGCGCGCGAGCGACTGCGACAGCGGAATCGGCGACGCGTTCGCAATGGCCATAGGTATACGTGTCCGCCGATTCGATCGAACGACCCCAGTCTCGAATGATCGCGCGATAGGTGTTTTCGAGCGCGACCACCTTGGTCGCGATGTCGCCGAGGTCGAGACTCGCCTCCAGGCGCTCGAAAATTCTATGGGAGCGGTTCAAGTGAGTCAGGGCGTCCCGGCTACGTCCGGTCACCTGATACACCAGGGCCAGCTCCCGGCATGCTTCAGCTTCTTCCAGCGGTGACACTGTCTCAATCGCCAGGGTCATCGCGGAGAGCAGCCGGGATTCGGCCAGCATTGTCGCCCCGGTTTCCCGATAGATCATGCCGAGGAAGCGATAGGCTGCTGCCTTGCCGTCGCGGGCGCCGAGCTGGTCAAAGATGTGGAGCGCGGACTCGGCGCTCTCCCGGGCTTCCTCGAAACGCTGCTGGGCGATCAGCACCTCGGAATTGTTGAGCAGGCAGAGCCCGCGCAACTGGACATCGCCGATCCGTTCGGCGATATCCATGCTCTGGCGGAAATAATTTGAAGCGGAATCAAACAGGGACTGGTCCGCGCTGATCATTCCGAGATTATGGTAGGCAATGGCGCACCCCCGCTCGTCTCCCGAGTCGCGAAAGGCGTCCAGCGAGCGCTGATAGTGAAGGAGCGCGGTTGGGAGGGCCCCCTGGATGTTCGCGAGAATGCCGAGGTTCTGTTCGATTCGCCCGCGCACGTGCGGGTCGCTTGCCCCCATGCGAAGTGCTTCGGTGAAATGCCCCCGGGCGGAGTCGAATGCGCCACCTTCAAGGTCAAAGGCGGCCAGCGCGTTGAGCGCCTCCGCAGCGTGAATCGGCAGATGGGCCCGCGAAGCGATCTCATGGCTCATCCGGCAAAGCGATCGGGCGGCATCGGTCTGGTGACGCAGATGACGCATGATGCCGAGTCGACGCAGGGCCTCCGCCTGGTCCGCTGTGCTGGTCTGATCATCGACCACGACCAGGGCGGAGGCGTAATCGCGAATCGCCTCGTCGACTCGTCCGGCACGCTCGTGCTCCAGCCCCGCCCGGATGAAATCGGCGGTGTGCTCTGGAGGATCGAGCGACGGATGAGGCGCCTCAGTGATTTTCATGTTTAGTAACGACCGCGTATTTGGAGAAGTGCCAGATCCAGCCGATCACCTTGCCTGCCAGATCTATGGTCTACCGACAGGGGATAGCTGATCGGTTTTGATCGTCGACATAAGCCAGGCGGTACGCTCTGCCGTGTTGTATCCCGTGGTCTCCCCAGGTTGCAACGGGCGTACCAGTTCACGACAGCCGGCTCCTCCAAGCCTTATGGTGAATTCTTGAGCGGGCGCCGGGCGCGTTCCACGGGAACGACTTCCCCCCGATTGATGTTGACTTGTTGGTCGCGCATGCAATGGATTGCGCACGCTTGAGCGTGGGATATCGACAATGCTTTTGACAGCGTGGTCTTCCTGTGCACATCTTCGCATGGAAGTCCGACGGGTTCACGCTACATTTCTGTGGTCGTCTCCTGCAGCACCCCTCTCTCTCGGGTCGATATGAACCGCCCTTTGCTGTTTCTTCTCGCGATTGTGGGTCTTCCAGGCGTCATTTCGGGGCAGCAGCGCGCCCGTGAACTTGGCGTACGGCCGGGCATTTTTCCGCCCGGGGCGCTAAACGCCATTACTGATGTGGCGGGGGTCAGGGTCGGGCACCGCACATTGATCGCCGGCTCCACCGTGCGAACCGGTGTCACCGTCATTTTCCCCCATGCCGGAAACCCGTTTCTCGAACGGGCACCCGCCGCGATTGTCGTTGGCAACGGTTTTGGAAAGCTGCTCGGCTCGACCCAGGTGAACGAACTGGGCGAGCTCGAGTCTCCCATTCTGCTCACTTGTACACTCTGCGTCTGGCGGGTTGCCGATGCAGCGGTTGACTGGATGCTGCGTCAGCCCGGCCTCGAGCAGGTCCGGTCGATCAATCCCGTTGTCGCTGAAACCAATGACGGATATCTGAATGACATCCGGTCCCGCCCCATTACGGCGAAGGATGTTGAAACGGCTCTGATCGAAGCCAGCTCCGGGCCCGTCGAGGAGGGGTCGGTGGGAGCGGGGACGGGCACGATGGCTTTCGCCTGGAAGGGAGGAATCGGAACCGCTTCGCGCGTCCTGCCGAAGAGCCTGGGAGGCTGGACGCTGGGCGTGCTGGTGCAGACAAACTTTGGCGGTGTGCTCCAGGTGCTGGGTGCGCCTGTGGGGAAGGAGCTGGGGCGCTATGCCTTCAAGCAGGAGCTCGATCAGGATCGGGGTGACGGTTCCGTGATCATCGTCGTCGCGACGGATGCTCCGGTTCTCGCCCGCAACCTTCGGCGACTGGCGGATCGCGCGCTCATGGGCCTGGCCAGGACCGGCTCGTCCGCGTCAAATGGATCAGGCGACTATGTGATCGCATTTTCCAACGCCGACCAGGTGCGCCGGCCGTATCGCGAGCGCAGGCCGGTGGCAACCGAACTTGAAAATGAGGAGATGTCTGCGCTGTTCCAGGCGGTGGTCGAGGCCACCGAGGAAGCCATCTACAATTCGCTGTTCATGGCGAAAACAATCGAAGGAAATGGACACACCGCCGAGGCGATTCCGCTCGATCGGGTGCGAGAGATTCTGGCAAAGTATGCGGTGGGGAATCGATGAGGCGGGAAAAGCCTGGAGGGCTCCTTATTCCTCCGGTTGCAGCCGATAAATTCTGCCGGAAGCCATGACAACGTAAATTTCTCCCGCTGCATCCTCACCGAACGAGACGACGTTGTCATTGATCAGCGGAGACGCCAGCGCTCCGGTCTCCTCGACCACACTGCCGGAGCTCCGTCGAATGCTGCGTACCCAGCCGCCGCAATAGTCCCCATAGAAATAGGTCCCGCTGAGGTCCGGCATCAACTTTCCACGATAGACATATCCGCCGGTGAGCGAGCAGGCCGTCCCGTGGCTGTACGTGAAGAGTGGAGGAGTGAGCCCCGTGCGGACGCAACCGCTCGATGGACGGTAGCAGAGGGTGCCTTCGGTGATCGGCCAGCCGTAGTTGAAGCCGCCGGTGCCAGCGGCCGCAAAGTCGATCTCCTCCTCCAGGTGCTCGCCGACGTCGCCCAGGTACATGTCCCCGGTTTGACGATCGAAGCTCCATCGCCAGGGATTTCGAAGCCCGAGAGACCAGATTTCGGGCCGCCACCCAGGTCTATTGATAAAGGGATTGTCTAAGGGGATAGCATAAGGGCCCCCATTGTCAACGTCGAGCCGAAGCATTTTGCCGAGAAGGGAGCTGCTATCCTGGGAAGCGCTTCCAGGGCCGGCCGTCTGGTCTCCGGAAAGGCTGTCTCCGAGGCCAAGGTAGAGGTAACCGTCCGGCCCGAAAGCAACCCGTCCACCATACAACACGTTGAACGGGTCCTGGTCCTGTTGCAGTATGACCTGTTCTGAGGCGGGGTAGGCGTGGTTGAAATCCGGCGATGCGGTAAACTCGGACAGGATCGAGGCGCCATTCACGCTCGCGTAATAGACAAAGACCCGGCGATTGGTTGCGTACTGTGGATGGAAGGCGATGCTGTAGACACCGTACTCACCGGATGCCGGGCTGGTTCGATCCGTCAGGTTCATGTATGCCGAATCCTGGCGCACGCCGTTCCTCCGGAGGAGGATCCGGCCGCCTCTCTCGACAATCATGAGCCGGCTGGTATCAGCAGGGGGGGCGGCGACGAAAACGGAAAAATCGAAGCCGCTGTCCACCGGCGCCATGACGAGTCCGGCGGTATGCCCGGGCCCTGCAGGATCCGAGTTGCACGCCAGGCTAATCAATCCAAACAGGTACACCGGAAACAGGACGCGGAGGCTGATGCGCATGGTGCATAATGTAATCAGTCGCCCGGGTGCGTCCGCCCACATCCGTTATTCGGCATGGTTCGTAGCTAGGGGAGACGGGCCGACGTTATATTCACGAGAACAAGCTCTTCTCAATGAGAAGGTCGGGTGTGGTGGTATTGCCTCTCCCTGGTGTCCAGCATCGCCCAACGCCAGACACAAGCAACAGCCTTGACGCAGAGGGCGCGGAGGAAACGCAGAGGTCGCGGAGAACAGCCTGCCGCTGGTGGTAAACCTGTAGTCGGTACCATCCAGCAAGAACTGTTTTGTTTGTTCTTACATAGAAGAACGGGCATGTATTCGGAACGACTCTGGGTTTGCTTTTGTTCTCCGTGTCCTCCGTGTTGAAGCTGTTGCTGTTACGTCGCTGGTTCGTATTGATGCGCGCTTGAACATGACAATCAGTTTTGAACGTTCTTAGTATAGGCTAATACAACAAACCTTTTTAGCTCAGGCCTCATAACGCATGGATGACTCTCTCTATTTCACCGAGCACCATCTCCAGGTTCGCGAGATGGTGCGCGAATTTGCCCGCCAGGAGATCGCGCCCGTCGCACGAGAATTCGACCGGACTTCCGAGTTCCCCTGGGACAACATCCGAAAGATGGGTGATCTTGGTCTGCTGGGTGTTCCCTGGAGTGAGGAGCTGGGCGGTGCCGGCATGGACCAGCTCTCCTATTACATCACGCTGCATGAACTCGCGAAGGTTGATGCCAGCCATGCGCTGACGGTCAGTGCGCATACCAATCTGGGCACTTCACCGATCGTCGAGTTTGGCACACCCGAGCAGAAAAAGCGCTACGTCCCGCTCCTGGCTTCCGGCCGCGTCCTCGGCGGATTCGGCCTGACCGAGCCGGGGGCAGGGAGCGATGCCGGCGGCACCGCGACGGTAGCGGTCGAGAAGAGCGATCACTACGTGCTCAACGGATCCAAGGTGTTCATTACCCACGCTGGTGTGGGAGAGATCTTTACTGCCACGGCGCGTACCCAGCCGGGCCAGGGCAATAAGGGAATTACCAGCTTCATCGTTACCAAAGACACGGTTGATATCGCCCGATGCCAGAAGGCAGGAGTGGGCCACGTCCAGGAGCTGGCAAAGCTTCCCGGCGTGCGAGCGGGGAAGAAAGAAGACAAAATGGGCTGGCGGGCCAGCGACACCCGGGAGCTCATTTTCGAGGACGCGATTGTACCGAAAGAGAACGTGCTCGGCCAGGTGGGGCAGGGGTTCGTCAATTTCCTGAAGACACTCGACGGCGGCCGTATCGGAATTGCGGCGCTTTCGCTGGGAATAGCGGAGGGAGCCTACGACGAAGCGCTCAACTACGCCGGCATCAGGAAGCAATTCGGCAAGCCGATCGGATCATTCCAGGGCATCAGCTTTCAGCTCGCGGACATGGCCCTGGAGATCGAAGCGGGGAAACATCTCCTCTACCATGCGGCGTGGCTCAAGCAAGGCGGGAAGCCGTTCAAGAAGGAAGCGGCCATGGCCAAGCTCTTCTGCTCCGAGCTTGCCATGCGAGCCACTACGAAGGCGGTTCAGATCTTCGGCGGCTATGGCTATACCACGGACTATCCGGTAGAACGGATGATGCGCGATGCCAAAGTCTGCGAAATTGGCGAGGGAACCAGTGAAATTCAGCGAATCGTAATTGCCCGTCACATCCTGGGAGACATGGTGAACTGACCTGGTCGTATGGCTGACCCCCCGGCCTTGCCGGGGGGTAGAAATCTCTCCCGCAGGTCCCTCGCCTAAGGTCCGCCCCCTGTTTGTAAATCACTCTTTGCCATATCTTTAACCCATGAGATATGGTAGAAGGGTCCTGGTCACCCAAGTCCCCCACGGGGGTTTTTCATGGTGTACCCGGTGATTCACGCTACAACTCCTAGCCTTTGGTCTGGCAGTGTTCTCTTTGCCGGATCGGTGTTTCTCCTCTCCATTTCGTTTCTCACCCTCCTCAATCAGTGCGCTGCACGCCTGGCGGGTAGCGCGCCGTTCGAGTACAGGGTGGCGGTGGCGAGGATAGTACTTCCCCTGACGCGCGCGATAGCCTCGTGCGCGGGCCACCTGGCCAGCAGGGTACGAGTGGCGCCCAGGCTTTCGGGCGCAGTAATGACGGACTTGGCCCGGGAGACCCTTTCGATCTTCCCCGACAGGAGTAGCAGCCATTTGCCCGGTTTGGCGGGTGGGCAAAGGCGCAGGATTTCAGCAGGACGGAAGTCAGGGACTGCCCGGCGTGATCGCTGGTGCGGACCAACATTTGAGCTGGATCTGCGCGCGCGCGCATCGTTCCCCTGGGGATCCGATGCTCGTAGCCGCAGCACAGCCTTGGCAGAACAGCGCCGAAGAGTCCCCTCGGGACCGGCTTCGGCGCTGTTTCACGTTTACGATGCCGAAGATCCATCTCCGGCATGGAGTCCAGAGCTTGAAACGCGAAATTCTCATCAATGGTGGCCCGCGCGAGACGCGCGTGGCTATCCTGGAAGACGACCGCCTGGTCGAGCTTCTCGTAGACCGGCCGGATCAGCGCCGCCGGGTGGGCGATATCTACAAGGGCCGGGTAGATGCGGTTCTCCCGGGGATTCAAGCTGCCTTTGTTGATATAGGACTTGAGAAGAGCGCGGTTCTCCACGCCTCCGATCTGCTCGAGCCGGACGAGGACGAGGACCC
>JBDTQP010000163.1:0-6998 GCA_039932125.1 Gemmatimonadota bacterium | reverse complement strand
TGGCAGGAGGAGATCGTTCCAACGAGCACGTCGGCAGGACCACCGCCGCTACCGGCCTCATGCACAAGGCGGTCTCCCTCAAGCACCGCGCCGACACTGAACGTGCCTACGCCGAACACGGTGTGCCGGCACTGGAAAAGGACCGGTCCCCAGGTGGGAGCGCTCCGGTTAAGCTCCCGCGTCAGCGAGGCCAGTGTATCAGCCATCTCCCAGGTACGGGGACCGCGAATCACGGGACAGCGGGCGGGCTCGGTGCAGTGGGTGGGACAGATCCAGTCGGCGAACGAGAGATACCGGGTATGATCCGGCGCCGCGGTATCGTACGGCGTGAATGGAGAGGGATCGATCGATCGTGTCTCGACGATTCTCCCCGGCCAGCGGGCGCGAGCTCGCTGGACCAGCCATTCGTACATGAGGTGCGGCATGAGCGGGGAAGGCACGATGACATCCTCGGCATCGAGACTCCCGGGATTCTTCATGGCCCCGGCGAAGTATGAGTCGAGGAAGTCACTCCATGCCGCAACGACCAGGTGCCGGGCGGGATCGAGAGGGAGATCGCGAGTGACCTGACAGGAGGGATTTCGATCGACCAGCAGGATCCGACGGTAGCGGACCTTTTCTCTCGCCCGGGCGTGTTCGAGCTGACGCGCGTAGAAAGTTCCGTAGCACCCGCCACCAATGATGACAATATCGCCCAGAACCAGTGGCGATTGCGGTTCTTCCTGGTCGAGTTCGGGCGAGGAATCCACCATCTCTGGATTGAGCTCTGGAGGGCGGCTCAGTCCCCGTTCGTGACGGGCAGGACGTGGCCGGTGATCGCCGCGGCGGCATCACTTGCCAGGAACATGACGGCGTTGACGATGTCCCGCATCTCGACAAAACTGCCACCGTCCCCAACCGCGGCGACATTCTCGGTCGTACGCACCATTTCTGGCGCGACCGCGTTGACCCTGACCCCCCGGTGCGCAAGTTCCACCGCGAGGCTTCGCGTAAAACCGGCGACCGCCGCCTTGGCGGCACTATACACGGTGAGATCAGCCGCGGGGCTCAGCACGGCGGCGGAAGCGAAGTTCACGATGCACCCGCGACTTTCGAGCAGCCGCGGCAGGCATGCGCGAGACATGAGATAGGTCGTCTTCAGGTTAATCGCGATTTCGCGGTCAAACGCATCCGGAGCAATGCCCTCCAGAGGGCCGAACGTGGTCAATCCCCCAGCGACGTTTACCAGCGTATCCAGCCGGCCAAAATTCTTGATCGCGGTCTCGACCGCGAGATCCGCGATGTCGGCCTCGGTGAGATCGCCGGCGGCTGGCCGGGCCTCAATTCCACGCGCCTTGAATTCCTTCACCCTTTCCGCCACGGCCACGGCATTGCGATCGGCCGCGACAATCCTGGCGCCGGCAAGACCGAACGCCTCCGCAATGCTGTGGCCGATCTGGCCGATGCGTGCGACACCGGTGACGAGAACGACTTTGTCTGAGAAGTTGAACGAGCTGGCCATTGTCGCGTTGGACATAGTGTGAACCTGACATCACATCAACGTTGCGTTCGCTGGATCGGCGTCTTTCAGCGAAGTGATTCCAGAATTTGCTCAGCCCCCGGCGCGCCGCGCTGGCTGTAGCTGATAATGCCGTCCTTACCGACCATGTAGACGGTCCTGGTGATTCCGCTACCCCAGCCCGCAAGAGCGTTGTACTGATCGGCGATGGTACCACCGGGATCCGACAGCAGCACGAAAGGAAGCTTGAGTCGCGCGGCATACCCGGCGTGCTGCTCCACCGTGGCTGGATTCACCCCAAAGGGCCGGACCCCGAGTCTCTCGTATTCACTGATCTCATCGCGCACGGCGGAGAGTTGACGGTTTCAGCCCGGTGTGTCATTCCCCGGATAAAAGATCAGGAGCACGGAGGAGTCAACCAGCAGATCGTGCAAACGGTAGGTCTGCCCATCCGAGCCTGTCGCGCTGAATTCCGGGGCGGGGTCACCGGCTTTGAGCAGTCTTGCCATCAGGACGCCCGGTCCAGCCGGCCTTCGAGAAATCCAAGCCACTCGGCGGGAACACTCTGTGACCCCATGGTCCCGTGCGACTCACCCGCGAGTCCGTCACCGTGCCAGTCGCTCCCTCCCGTGCGAAGAAGCCCCAGCTCGAGTGCCCGGTCGGTCAGACCCGCACGCACTTCGGGGTTGTGGCTCGGATGCCTCGTCTCGATGGCATCGAGACCGGCGTCCTGGAATCGCTTCAGCACGTTGCGGGTACCTCGATCCTTGAGATGTGCTGCGCTGGTGAGTCCACCCGCGCGGTGAACCAGGGCGCAGACATCCGAAAGCGTGGGAAGCTCTTTGGCGACGTACGCCCCCTTGCCCCGTCCGATGTAGCGATCGAAGGCTTCGTTCAGGCCCCGCACGGCCCCTGCCCGTATGAGCGCCCGCCCGACGTGAGGTCTTCCGACAGCGCCGCCTCCCGATTCGGCGAGGACGTCCTCCAGGGTGACATCCACTCCCATACCCTGGAGCAGGTTCACCATTTCCTGCGCCCTGCTCTGCCGCTTCACCCGGGCCGTTGAAAGAAAGGTCTCCAGGCCGGGCGACGATGGCGCCAGAAAATATCCCAGCAGGTGCATCTCGCCCCAGGGCGCCGCGACGGAGAATTCACATCCACCAATGACCCGGACGCCGAGGCGTGCGCCCTCAGCGGAAGCATCGGGAACACCCGCGACCGAGTCATGATCGGTCAGCGCGATTGCCGTGAGCCCGATCCGGGCAGCCTTCTGTACCACCGTGACCGGGTGGCACTCTCCATCTGAGGCCGTCGAATGCAGGTGGAGATCGATACAGGAAGAATCGTTCAGCGGCGATATCCGGTTTCGGGCGCGGTCCACGCGGGCTGCGACATGGTGAAATAACTGCGGAGCTGCTCCGCGGTCAGTTGATCGAGGGCTGCCTCGGGGCTGCGACTACCCATGGGAGAGAAACGCATGACACGGCGCTCGCGGCCGGGTCCGGATCCCCGTGCGAACAGGAGCCCAAACTCATCACGCGAATACTGGGTGACTCGACCGGTCGACGTGACGGTCCACTCCTCGCCGCCAATCTCAATTCTGCGTCTGGGCATCCCGACATCCTCTCATCATGTGCTTTCAAGCCTCATCCAGAGGGCTCTCGCCGAATTCAGGAAGGTATCCCCGCTTCGCCGACTCCTGAAGACCCGGACATGCCGCCCGCGTCGTTCCGCGATCGCCGCCAGGTCCGTGATCGTCGGTCAGCGATCGGGCCCCACTCGCTCCAGGTTATGCCGCGCTTTCGGGGAAGCTCTCGAGCGTCTTCTTCACGTCCGCCAGAAACCGATCAGCATCAGCGCCGTCAACCACCCGGTGGTCATATGTCATCGAGATGATGCCCCGGGTCCGAATGGCGATCACATCGGTGCCATCAGGCAAGGTGATAACCGCCGGTTGCTTGCTGATCCCGCCTACCCCCAGGATTGCCACCTGTGGCTGATTGATGATCGGGAATCCAATCACGCCTCCGAAGACGCCGGGATTGGTAATGGTGAACGTCCCCCGCTGCACCTCGTCCGGATTGAGCTTCTTGGTGCGGGCCCTCTCACCGAGGTCGTTGATCGCGCGAGCGACCCCGAGCAGCGACAGCTCATCAGCATGCCTGATCACCGGAACAATGAGCCCCCAGTCGAGCGCCACCGCGATACCGATGTTGATTTCGTTCCGGAAGATCGTGGCGTCATTGCTCACCGCCGCATTGACGATCGGGTGTTTCCGGATGTTGTCCGCGACCGCTTTCACGATGAACGCGAGATAGGTCAGGTTGACGCCGCGCGAGGCATACTCCTGCTTCTGCTTGGCCCGCACCTTCGTGATGTGCGTGAAGTCCACATCGAAATAGCTGGAGACGTGGGCGGACACACGACGGGACATCACCATGTGATCGGCGGTGAGCTTCCGGATCCGTGACCAGGGCTCGACCTTGTCACCAGGCCATGGATCCGCGCCTGGAGCTGAGGGTGCGCCAGGACGGGCCGGTGCTGGTGCCGGTGCCGCCGGAGCAGAGGCAGAAGGCGACTCGAGGTAGCCGAGCACATCATTCTTGGTCACCCGGCCGGCGAAGCCCGTGCCCGGAATACCGGCAATGTCCAGATTGTGCTCTGCCGCCATTTTGCGGACGAGCGGCGTGGAACGACGGCGCAGCCGCTCTTCGGCTGACTCATCGGACCTGGGCGAAGATGATGTGGCCCCTGGTGCCTGCGCGGGGGGCGGTGCGGCTGGTGCCGAAGCGGGCGCAGTCTGGGCCGGCCTAACGGCCGGAGGGGGAGTCGCAGTGGATGCCGGAGCCGCTGCGGCCGGAGCCGGAGCTGTTGGCGCCGTGGCGGAAGCTGCCGCGCCTTTTTCGGTTTCTATCCGGGCGACAACCGTCTGCACCGCAACAGTCTGTCCCTCCTGGACCAGGATCTCGGCCAGGGTCCCCGCACTGGGTGAAGGAATTTCGGCATCGACCTTGTCGGTTGAGATCTCGAAAATCGCCTCGTCGCGCTTGACCTCGTCGCCCACCTTCTTCATCCACCGGGATAAGGTGCCTTCGGCGATCGATTCGCCCATCTGCGGCATTATGACATCAATCTTGGCCATGCTCAGCTCCTTAAGAGGGCGGAAAGGCGGCACGGCACTGAAGCCATGTTGAGTCGAGCCATGCCTTCCCGCAAATCATTCACCAAAACCTGCCTGTTACCCACCTGGCCGCCTTGAGGCATGCGCCAGCTAATAAGCGGCCAGCCAGCGACAGGCTTTGACCAGGTCATCGGTCTGCGGCAGCACAAAATCCTCCAGCGACGGCGCATAGGGCAATGGGACATCATGCGCGGCAACGCGCTTGACCGGCGCATCGAGCCATTCGAACGCCTGATCGTTGATCCGCGCCGTGATCTCGCCGGCGACCCCTCCGGTCCTGGTGTCCTCATGCGCGATGAGCACCCGATTGGTCTTCCGTACGGTGGCCATGATCGCCGTGTCGTCCATCGGGAGCAGGGTGCGGAGATCGAGGACTTCAACGGAAAGCCCGTCTTCTTTCTCCAGCTGCTCGGCTGCATCAAGCGCCTTGTACACCATTGCCGACCAGGTGATCACACTCAAATCGCTGCCCTCGCGCGCTATACGTGCCTGGCCGATCGGCGTCAGGATCTCTTCGCCCTCGGGGATCTCTTCCTTGATACGCCGGTAGAGATACTTATGCTCAAAGTAGAGCACCGGGTCGTCATCCCGAATAGCGCTCTTGATCAGTCCCTTGGCATCGCGAGCCGTGGCAGGACAAACAATCTTGAGTCCGGGCGTATGCAGAAACGCCGCTTCGGGGTTCTGCGAGTGAAAAGGACCACCTCGCACATAGCCACCGGAAGGGCCGCGCACCACCATCGGGGTGGGGAGCCCGGCGCGATATCGCGCCGTAGCGACGTAGTTGGTGAGCATGTCGTACGCGCAGGAGATGAAATCAATGAACTGCATCTCCGCGATCGGGCGCAGACCCATATGGGCGGCGCCGGCAGCCGCCCCGACGATCGCCGCCTCCGCGATCGGTGTGTCGATCACCCGCGCCTCACCGAACTTCTCTAGAAACCCATCCGTCACCTTGAAGGCGCCGCCGTATGCTCCGATATCCTCCCCGAGAATGAAGACGCGGTCATCGCGCTCCATCTCCTCCCACATCCCCTGCCGGAGGGCTTCGAGGTACGTCAGTTCTGCCATGCAGATCTCCGATACAGACTCAGGTCGCTAGAGCGTGAAATCAGCCGCTAGCGAGCAAGCCACGGCGACGGGCTTTCCGTCGGTGACACACGATCGTGATTTGACGAGGTACCTAACATTCTGTACCACTCCTGCTCCATCAGTGCTGGTGCGGCATACACGCCCTCGAGCGTCGTGCGTCCATCGGGCAGCGGTTCGTTTTCGCAGAGGGTGACCGCCGCGTCCAGCTCGTCAATCACCCGCCGATCAATAGACGAGAGTTCCGCCTCTGTCGCCCATCCGTTCTCCATCAGCCTGGCGACATAGCGATCGATCGGGTCGTTCTTCTCCCACTCCGCGATCTGTTCCCTGGGCTGGTACGACTGGTTGTCGTGCTCCGCATGCCCTTTCCGTCGGTAGGTTACGAACTCGACCAGCGTCGCCCCTTCACCGGACCGCGCCCGCTCCACGGCCTTTTTCGTGATCTCATGGCAGGCGATGACATCATTCCCATCGGCCCGCACGCCCGGGATGCCGTAGGCTGACGCCTTGTCGCTCAGCTGCTTTACCGCGGTCTGCTTATGACTCGGCGTCGAGTACGCCCATCCGTTGTTCTCGCAGACGATCACCATGGGCAGCCGCTGCACGGCGGCGAAGTTGATCCCCTCGTGAAAGGCGCCGGTGCTCATCGCGCCATCGCCAACATAGGCCAGAGCCACCCGAGGCTGCTTTCTCATCTTGAACGAAAGCGCGACGCCGGCCATCACCGGGATCATGTCGCCGAGGTGCGAGATCTGACCGATGAACCCTCGCTCGAGATCCCCGAAATGGATGTTGAGCTCGCGGCCTCGGGTCGGCGACTCAGCCTTGGCCATATACTGGCGGAGAATCTCAAGCGGAGTGGCACCCTGCACCAGCATCGATCCGAGGTTTCGAATCAGGGGGGAGAGAACATCTCCCTTCGAACGGTCTAAAGCGTAGGCACTCGCAACGCTCTCCCCTTCCTGGCCGAGGGAGCGAAAAAGCCCACCGATGACCCTGGTCTGGCGGTACAGATTGACCAACCGCTCTTCCAGCGAACGGGTCAGCCGGATGTAGTAATACATCTCCAGCAACTGGTCGCGCGAGAGCCCGGCAGAAAGAGCAGTTTTGGCGTTCGCGGTGGCGGTACTTTGCGCCATGAGAGCCTGAGGTCAAAACGAGGTAACAAAATGGCGGAGAAAGATTTACCTGCTGGGTAGGAGAGTCAAGCTTACTGGCGGATAGTGG
>JBDTQP010000162.1:0-7006 GCA_039932125.1 Gemmatimonadota bacterium | reverse complement strand
ACCGGGGATGCCGATTGGAGACCAGGACGAGGAGGCGTTGGAGATCAGATAACCATACAATGGGGTGGCGCGTCTCGTCACTGATGACGGGAGCTCTCGTTATATTGCGCCCTTCGCGAGCGTGGCGGAACTGGCAGACGCGCAGGACTTAGGATCCTGTCCCGCAAGGGGTCCGGGTTCGACTCCCGGCGTTCGCACTTGCACCTGGTAAAGCAAAAGCGCGCTTCTGTTTTCGGAAGCGCGCTTTTCTTGGTGAGAGCACAACCTACATCCCGGCTTGAACCAGTCGAACTCCACTCTCCCGGTCGAAGAAGTGCAGCTTGAGCGGATCGGGCGCCAGGTCGACCTGGGCGCCGACATTGGGAGGTGCGGCGGCCGACAATCGCGCCGTGAGCTCGGTTCCGCCGGCTTTCGTGTGCAGCAGAAGCTCGTTTCCCAGCAGCTCCGCCAGCTCCACGGTCGCCGTCATGCCCTGCCCTCCAGTCGTGAGCCGCAAATCCTCCGGACGGACACCGACCATCACGCTCCTGCCACGATACGCCGACAAGGTGTTTTCCCACTCCTGGGGAGGCTCGAGGACAAAGCCCGAGTCCGCGATCTTGACCCGTATTTTGCCCTCGCGCCCCACCTCTCCGGGGACTAGATTCATCGCCGGACTGCCAATGAAACTCGCCACGAAGACATTCCTCGGCCGGTCGTACAGCTCCATCGGAGGAGCAATCTGCTGGACGCGCCCCTTATCCAGAACGACAATCCGGTCCCCCAGGGTCATGGCTTCCACCTGATCGTGCGTCACGTAGATCATCGTCGCGCCGAGCCGGCGGTGCAGAGCCGCGATCTCGCGGCGCATCTGCAGGCGGAGCTTGGCATCAAGATTCGAGAGCGGCTCATCGAACAGAAACACCTTCGGCTGCCGCACAATGGCACGCCCCAGCGCGATGCGCTGGCGCTCACCGCCCGAGAGCTGTCGTGGCTTGCGATCGAGATGCTCCCCAATGCCGAGCAAGGCGCCGGCCTTGCGAACCCGGTCGTCGATTTCCTCCCGCGGCATATGCCGGAGCTTGAGCGCAAAGGCCATATTTTCGTACGCGGTCATGTGCGGATACAGCGCGTAGCTCTGAAAGACCATCGCGATATCGCGCTCTTTGGCCGGCAACGTCGTCACATCACGCCCCCCGATGCTCACCTGGCCGGAGGTCGCGCCCTCAAGACCCGCCACGATCCGAAGTGTCGTGCTTTTACCGCAGCCCGATGGCCCAACCAGAACGCAGAACTCTCCGTCGGCAACGTCGAGACTCACGTCATCAACCGCGACGCGGGTCTTGCCGCCCGAGAGAAACGTCTTTCGGACCGATTCCAGTCTCACGTTCGCCATGGTACTCCTCAGATCATATGAACGAACCGATACGTTTTCCCACCGGCTTCCTCTGGGGTGCTTCAACATCTGCCTATCAGATCGAAGGCTCGCCCACTGCGGACGGCAGCGGCGCGAGCATCTGGCAGCGCTTCTCGCATACGCCGGGTCGCACCGCCAACGGCGAGACCGGCGACATCGCCTGCGACCACTACCATCGCTACGAGAGCGATGTCGAGCTGATGCGGAGCCTGGGTCTCAACGCCTACCGCTTCAGCATCGCCTGGGGAAGGATTTACCCCCAGGGTACCGGTAAGGTGAACCGGGCCGGCCTCGACTTCTACGAGCGCCTGGTGGACCGGCTCCTTGCCGCCAGCATCATCCCTTCAGTGACCCTCTACCACTGGGATCTTCCCGCGGCGCTGGATGACCGGGGCGGGTGGCTCAATCCCGATAGTGCCAACTGGTTCGCCGAATACGCTACGACTATCTATCGTGCGCTGGATGATCGGGTCACGCTCTGGACGACGCTCAACGAGCCCTGGGTGGTCACCGACGGCGGCTATCTGCACGGCGCGCTCGCGCCGGGTCACCGGAACCTTTTCGAGGCGCCGCTCGCGACCCATAACCTTCTTCGGGCGCACGGGATGGCGGTGGAGTCGTATCGCGCCGAAGGCCGGCACCAGATTGGCATCGTGGTGAACCTGGAACCCAAGTATCCGGCATCAGACAGCGCGGAGGATCTTGCCGCTACCCGTCGCGCCGACGCGTACATGAACCGGCAATATCTCGATCCGGTGTTCCTCGGCTCGTATCCTGAGGAGATGCCGGAGATCTTCGGCGAAGCGTGGCCGACGATGCCCGCGGACGATCTCGCCCTCATTCGGCAGAAGATCGACTTCCTCGGCATCAACTACTACTTCCGCAGCGTGACCCGGAACGATCCCACCGCGCTTCCCGTCCGGGCCAGTGCCGTCAGACAGTCGCAGCATCCGCATACTGAAACCGGCTGGGAGATGTTCGCTCCCGCGCTGACCGGCATCCTGCAGTGGGTGAAGAGCCGGTATGGAGACATTCCGCTCTACATTACCGAAAATGGCGCCGCAATGTACGACCCTCCCAAACCGATCGACGGCCAAGTCGACGATCCGCTTCGCGTGTATTACTATCGCGAACACCTTCGCGCAGCATATAAGGCACTGGCCGGTGGCGTCGACCTGCGCGGCTACTTTGCCTGGTCGCTCATGGATAACTTCGAGTGGAGTCTCGGATACTCCAAGCGCTTCGGCCTGCTTCATGTGGATTTCGAGACCCAGGAACGCACGCTCAAGTCCAGCGCCCACTTCTATTCCGACGTCATCCGCACGAATGGAGCCTGCCTGGGAGAAGATTCGTAATCGCACGATTGTCTCCTGCAATGTTACGCGCGTTCACTCAGGAGCGAATACGATTACGCCCGGCAACCTTCGCACGAGCACGCTCCCATCTGCCCGCAAATCAGCTGCAGCACCATCCACTGTGACGGCGCCGGCTTTCCAGTCGAATGGCGGGTACACCAGTAAACCACCTGGCGGAACTGCCAGCGTGCCGTTCAGCCGTACGATCACTCTCCGGTCGTCGCCCTTCATCGTGAATGCAAGCTTCCCGCTGGCGACCCGGAGATTCCGGACGCTGACTCCCGGATCTTCCATCACCCAGGCACGGGGTATCCCGGCACCAATAATGATCGTGCTGTCTGCCTCTTGCACGTACGCCAGCATATCGAGCATCGAGCGAACGTAGTCTGACCCTACCCAGGTATGGGGAAGGTCGCCGATGAATTTGGGAGCCGTGCTGTCCCGATGGACGACCTCGGGCCACTGGTTCCACGCCGCCGGGCGGCGCCCCTCGAACAGGATTTGCAACAGCTCCCACGCTTCCGCACGAAGTCCCAGCTGCACCATCGCGCCGACATTTCTGAATTCATAGGGTGTGTAGGCCTCCCAGCCCGTTGAATCTCCCCGCGCGCGGACTTCACGCATGTATCGCTGGTAGGTATGGGCAAGAATGTCGGCAGGCAGGCCGTCCGCTTGTCCGCCTGGAGTGATCCCGATACTCGTCGAGGTGGGATCGTAGTCGCCGAGGTCCGCCGATCCGGGGATGTAGTCGAGTGAGTCATCCGCGATGGTCGCTCGGATGGACTGGTGGAGATCGTGACGGAACTCGTCGCGGATGCTGGCGAAGCGAGCCGGATCATGGTCCAGGATCTTCGCGATGTCTGCAGCATCGATCAGTCCCCGCAGCACAAAGAAATCATCCCAGTACGAATGCACCGGCCGGGCGCTGTAGCCTTCGTGGCTGATCGAGGGCGGCATGAGTCCGAAGAATGTCAGGTTCTTCCCCGACTGATACTCCGGCGTGCGCCGGGTCTGGCGCAATGAGTCGATATAGGCCACTGCGGCGGCGACGTGGGGCCACAACGATTCGAGGTATGCTCGATCTCCCGTCGCGCGGTAATACTCGGCGATGATGTAGATCAGCTCGCCATGGCTGTCGTGCTCGGGGACGGGATCCGCACCGCGCGAGTCCACACAGCAGGGGACCTTGCCGCTTTCGTACTGATACGGCGCAAACCAGCTGATGAATTCGCGGACCGGTTCGGGCTGGCCCATGCGCAGTAGCGCGGAGCCGATCATCGCACCATCCCGGATCCACGACCTTCGATACGATCGCGCGCCGGGTTCGATGCCCGGTCCATCGCGATTGATCAGCATGTACGCGAGATTGGTCCTGAGGGCATCTTCGAAACGCTGCCCGGAGGGTGGAAGATCAACCGTGGTTCGGTTGAGCAGGGTGTCCCAGTACCGCGTGGTTCGTTCCAGCGCAGCATTCCCTTCGAGGGCGCTCACCCTTGTCGCTGGCGTTTCGTCCGTAAGCGGGAATCGCAGATAGATATCACGTGCCGCTCCCGGAGCGAGTGTCAGTGGGATCGTGAACGCGCCGGATATCAGCCCCATCGGGTCGTGAGCTGAGGTGGCCGTTGGAGTCGCGCCCCGAAAGAGAAACTCCGAAATGTCCCCCTGATCGAAGGTCGACGCACCGAACTCTGCCGGTGCCGCAACATCGATGCGGCGGGCGCCGTTGACCCAGAGACTGTTTTCCCGGAATTCCACGCTGTCGATCCTGGCTGCTCCGCCGGCAACGCCGAGAAACTGCCAGGGCGGATTTACCTGGAGGGGACGTACAGCGAGGTAGAGGGTGGCGTCCTCGACCTGAGTACTGGTATTCACGACCCGGTAGCGTGTGAAAGCGGAGCTTGCGGCTCGAGGACCCGCGGCGAACGCCGTGACCGTCAGCGTGATTTTCTGACAGTTCCGGCTGACCGACGGAATGGGAAGGTAGCCGTGCTCAAGTGATTGCCTGGGTATTCCGTCAGCCCAGGAACAGGTGCGATCGCCCAGGCGCAGAAACGGCTCAATGGAGAAACCGCCAGCGACCGGCTCAAAGGCGCCGTCCTGCCCCAGGAGCCCACGGTCACCGTCGCCATTGACGCCTACGATCGTCCAGTAGGATTGCCTCCCGGTCAGGTAGCGCGGATAATGGCCCCGCAGCGCGTCATCGGCGATCGACTGGAGGAAGGCATTGCGGGTAGCGGCCCACTCGAGCGGCTGGACGTGGATCGCGCGAAGGCCAAGGGTATCGGCTGATTTCTCGAGGACGAGAACTCTCAGGTATCTCGATTCAGATTCGGGAAGGAAGACGTAATCTCGACCGCCATTCGCCTGGTGCGCCGAGTACGCCGTGGACCAGCGCTCTCCGTCATCCGACAACTGCACCTGGTATTCCGCTGCCACGCTGGCCGGGTCCCACTCCAGAGTCAGCCCGCCAAACTCACGATTCTGCCTGAAATCAAGCGCGATCCAGGGATGCTCATCGCCGGCAGCACTGCGCCAGGCCGAGAGCGAATCATCGTCGATCGCCAGGTCGGCCCCATGGCGATCGCCTGAACTCGAAGCAGTAATCAGGGGCACCAGGTCGTACGGTCGATCCGGCGGCCTCGGCTCCAGCGCAAACTGATCAATCCAGATGCTTCCCTTGCCACCGGTACCTGCCGTAATCGCAAGCTCAATCGCGGCGAGATGATGCGCCGTACCACCACCGAGCGGCCCCCAGGCAAACTCTATCTGTCTCCGCCGAATCGTCACCTTCTTCCATCCGCGCGGGAAGGTGAAGTTCCGCTGATTCATCCACCAGACATTGTCTCCCGTCGAATCGATCAGCTTGAACTCGAGATTATTCACCGGCGCTTCGCCGCGTATCCAGAAGGTGAAGGCGTAGTTGTCCGGGAGATCGAGATTTACCTTCTTCCGGGCGACCGCGTATCCACCGTGTCCCTGGAAATCAAAATCCATCCGCAGAGCACGTCCCTCGTGTCCTGCATCGGCCCGTAGATCAAGGGAGACACCGTCCGAAGGAGCTGACACCCAGGTTGGGGAGGCGTCGAAATCGTCAATGATCTGGGCATCGAGGAGCCGGGAGAGAAATAATCCGCAGATTACGCAGATTACGCAGATTTGGCTCACGGCACGCCTGGAGATCATGTAGAGATCATTCTGATCAGACATTGGGGTTCGACTCAATAAGCCAGCTTACCATCGCGACCTTTCCTTCACTGAGCTGATCGTTTTGTGTCTGTATTTTTTACATTTTGTATTGTAATTATTTCTGCTTTGTTATTTACTGTGACTCCATTAGTCCCCAATACAGCCCGCAGTTTCTAATCTGCAGTGACGCTGCCGTTTCATCCCCTCCTCGCGGCATTCCTTCACTGAGTTGACCGTTTTGTGTCTGGGCTCTTTGTCATTTTGTTGTTTTACAGTGGTTTTATTGTTGTCTGTGTGACTCTGAGTGGCCTCGAAGGCAATCCGCCTTTTCTAATCTGCGTAATCTGCGTAATCTGCGGATAAACCTGCTGTTTATCCCCTACTCTACAAGCGACATCGCACCAGCGATCAGCGACCTTGGTATCGAGGTGCCAGCAGAGAAATAATCCGCCGATTACGCAGATTTGGCTCACGGCACGACTGGAGATCATGTAGAGATCATTCTGATCAGACATTGGGGTTCGACTCAATAACCCAGCTTCCCATCGCGACCTTTCCTTCACTGAGCTGATCGTTTTGTGTCTGTATTTTTTACATTTTGTATTGTAATTATTTCTGCTTTGTTATTTACTGTGACCTCGAGTAGCCCCCAATACAATCCCCGGTTTCTAGTCTGCAGATTTGGCTCACGGCACGCCTGGATATTCTATTAAAGACTAAATCTGAGCCAGCAATCCGTATTCGACTCACCTGTTGCGGCTACACTCGTTGACATGTTTCGGAAAGTCTTTGGCCTGTGCCTGGGCTCTTTGTCATTTTGTTGTTTTACAGTGTTTTATTGTTGTCTGTGTGACCCTGAGTGGCCTCGAAGGCAATCCGCTGTTTCTAATCTGCGTAATCTGCGTAATCTGCGTAATCTGCGGAACCTGCTGTTTCATCCCCTCCTCGCCACATTCCATCGCTGAGTTGACCGTTTTGTGTCTGGGCTCTTTGTCATTTTGTTGTTTTACAGTGGTTTTATTGTTGTCTGTGTGACCCTGAGTGGCCTCGAAGGCAATCCGCTGTTTCT
>JBDTQP010000161.1:0-7015 GCA_039932125.1 Gemmatimonadota bacterium | reverse complement strand
TCGCGCATATCGTCGCCGGAAATGTGGACTACAAACTCGCCGGGACAATTCTGATCGGGTCGGTCCCTGGCGTATGGTTTGGAAGCACCATGTCGGTTCGACTCCCGGCCGGAACACTTCGAACCATCCTGGGCGTCGTGCTGATCGGCGCGGCGATGGGCCTCGGCTCCAAAGCAGGCCTTCCGATTTCACCGTATATGATTGCCGCGGTGCCGTGCGTACTCGCCATCATTGTTCTGTGGGACCGGTTCCGGAATCCAGTAGCACGTGCCGGCGCCGACACCGAAGCGAAGGAGCCTGGCAAGCGCCGCATCCATTAGCAGAAACAGATGACTGAAGCAGCCGAGTACAGACCCTGTTTCGCCGGGGCTCCTCGACCCGGCTCTTCCCGGCATATGAGGTTCAGTAGGGAGTTGACCTAACCAGCAATCGATAGTGCGGCTTTTCGCGAGCGCTCCAGCAGCCGCGTATCTCCAGTCTTTTCCGCCCATCCGGCGAATGCCTCAGAAGGTCCCCGCCACCTGAGTTCATCCACATCATCGAACAGCGGCGCGTCAGTCCGAAGCGTGGCAAGATGTTTGAAAAGAAGTGCCCGCTCGCGTGATTCGCCAAGGATCGCGGAGGGAAACTGTTCGATTGGACCGTGTCGAGTGAGCAGCCGCGCCGCCGTGACGGAGCCAATGCCGGGAATGCCGGGATATCCATCGGCGGCATCGCCGACGAGGGCGAGAAAATCGGGAATGAGAGACGGCAACACACCGAACTTGTTCCGCACACCCTCGGCGTCGAGAATTTTTTTGCTCCTGCGATCGACCTGGACCACTCTGCTTTCTCGCACACTCTGGCCGAGATCCTTGTCGGGGGTCCAGATGCATACTTTCTCGACTCGGGGATCATTCGATGCCAGCTCGGCGGCAGAGGCGAGTGCATCGTCCGCCTCCAGCTCGACCATCGGCCAGACAGTCACGCCCAGCGCGACCAGTGCTTCCTCCAGCGGGTGAAATTGCGACCGGAGCGCCCACTCGATTCCCGCGCCGGTTTTGTATTCGGGCCAGAGCGCGTTGCGAAAGGACTCGATGACGTGATCGGTGGCCACGCCGAGATGGGTTGCGCCGGTCTCGACCATTTCGAGTACGGTATGCAACACGCCGGCGACCGCGCCCAGCGGCGGATCGATTTTCTTGAATCGCCGAAGGCCGTAAAAGTGGCGAAACAGCTCATAGGTGCCATCGATCAGATGAACGATCATCGACCCATCATGGCAACGGCGGCGGCGCGGCCAGCCTGGCACAGGCCGCCGCCCGCTCCAGGAGCAGGGTACGCTCGCGGGCATTCTGGGTGAGTGACGCTGCGCGCTCGAGCTCCGCGCGCGCTTCGGGAAAGCGGCCAAGCCTGGTCAGGAAGTCTCCCCGGACACTGGGCAGCAGGTGGTAGTTCTTGAGGGACGGCTCAGCCATCAACCCGTCCGCCAGCTCGAGCCCCGCCGCCGGACCAAAAGCCATCGCGATCGCGACGGCGCGATTTAACTCCACCACCGGAGAAGGCACCAGCTGGGCGAGCGCATCGTACAGCGCCGCGATGCGCTGCCAATCGGTGTCGAGAGGAGCGCGCGCCCTCGCATGACAAGCCGCAATAGCACCCTGGAGAGCGTAGGGCCCAAGCGCTCCGTCCAGCTTCTGCGCTCGCTCGAGTGCAGTCAGACCACGGCGAATCAACAGTTGATCCCACCGGCTCCGATCCTGGTCGAGCAGGAGCACGGGTTCGCCGGCCGGCCCGACGCGGGCTCGGAGCCGTGACGCCTGGATTTCCATGAGGGCGACGAGCCCATGCACTTCGGGTTCCTCCGGTGCCAGCTCCGCGAGGATTCGTCCGAGCCTGAGTGCTTCCTCGCAGAGCTGGGGGCGGATCCAGTCGTCACCGGCCGTCGCGGAATAGCCTTCGTTGAAAATGAGATAGACCACTTCCAGTACTGATGAAAGCCGCGCGGCGAGATCGGGCCCCCGCGGCACCTCAAACGGCACCCGGGCTTCAGCCAGGGTTCGCTTCGCGCGCACGATCCGCTGAGCGACGGTCGCCTCGGGGACGAGAAAAGCGCGCGCGATTTCGCCGGTGGTAAGTCCGCCGAGCAATCGAAGGGTCAGCGCGACCCGGGCTTCGGTCGAGAGCACGGGGTGACAGGAGATGAAGACGAGCCGGAGGAGATCGTCGCCGACCTGGTCGTCGATCGCCGCATCGAGATCAGGAACGGCAAGCGCCTGACTTGTCTCAAGCTCGTGTCCGATCTGCTGGTGCTTGCGTTCGACGAGGGTGGATTTCCGGAGCTGGTCGATGCCGCGACGCTTCGCTACGGTCATGAGCCACGCACCTGGATTATCAGGAACCCCGGTCGCCGGCCACTGCTCGAGCGCGGCGACCAGGGCATCCTGTGCCAGGTCCTCGGCCAGGCCTACGTCGCCCACCCGGCGAGTAAGGCCGGCGATGAGCCTGGGCGCCTCGATTCGCCAGACAGCATCGATGGCGCGGTGGGTTTCCAATTGGGTCATCGCGACCGGAGCACGAAGAAAGCCCAGGATGAGAAGAGAACTAGAGGTTGACCTCGAGTTGGCGAGTCGGCCGGACCTCGACGGTGCCAAGGCGGGCGCTCGGAATCCGAGCGGCGATCTCCGCGGCCTCCTCCATGTCTCGCGCTTCTATCAGGTAAAAGCCGGCGACCAGCTCCTTGGTTTCGGCAAAAGGGCCGTCCATGACCACCGGTTTCCCCTGGCGGACGCGCACCTGCGCCGTGGCTCGGGCAGGCTCCAGCGCATCAGCCTCCACAAAATGGCCGCTCGCTCGAAGACGGTCATTGAGTTGCAGGTGCTCGAGGTTGAGCGCGCTCATCTCCGTAGCCGGCATCGCATCCATCTGCTTCTCATCGAGGTAAATCAGGCAAAGGTATTTCATGATTCCTTTAGTTACCAGCCGGTTCATCCCTAGGCAGATCGGAAAGAGATGTGGGTGAATAATGGACTGACACTCCGAAGGCGGGTAGCGGTCGCCGCCCGCTGCCGCCAAATGCAGAACACGCAGGTGAATCACTCTCTGCGGCCAGACTGAGCGCGAAGGCGCTCTTCCTGCTCCCGAAGCGCCGGGGTCAGGACGGGGGCGAAGTCTTCGGTCTCGAAAACCTGCCGGATCTCGATCTCACCATCTTCAAACGGACAGCGCTTCATCCATTCGATGGCCTCTTCCTTAGATTTCACCTGGATCAGCCAGAAGCCCGCAATCAGCTCCTTTGTTTCGCTGAATGGCCCATCAACAACGGTCCGCGCAGACCCTGAAAACCTGATGCGCGCTCCTTTTGAACTCGCTTGCAGCCCCTCACCCGCCAGCATCACCCCCGCCTTGACCAGTTGTTCGTTGAAGTTCCCCATCGCCGCCAGCTGCTTTTCGCTGGGAAGAACTCCGGCCTCGCTCTCCTTGCTTGCCTTGACCAGAATCATGAATCGCATGGAACCGCTCCATAGTAAGAGTTCTGAGGTGTGTCGATGCTCTATCTGACGTCGAACGAGTAAGGCCTGAATCGACACGCCAGGGTCCCGCAATATTGGTCGGGCTTATTCCATTGCCCGGCATAACCTTATGCAACTATATCCGGTCCCCGCCGCACGAGCACATCAGGTCTTTACCTCGATCCCAGTTACGCCGGATGTCTGCCACCATCACCTGGCTGATGGCGTCCTGTTGAAAGTCATTCCCGGACCTGGAAGAATGGCTCAACGCCCGGGAACCTCGACGCGTAAGGCCCAACGTCTCCCTGCAGAGGTCGCCATGACTCACGGCAATGCTCCCCAACTCCTCCGAAGCGCGGCCTATTTCCCGGTACGGAACGTGGCAGCGACGGCGGACTACTACGAAAAGGTGCTTGGGTTCCGGCGCGATTACCTGGCCGGCTCTCCTCCCGAGTTCGCGATCCTGAGCCGGGATGGCCTTCCCTTGATGCTGCGCAGGGTCCCTGAGCCGGAGCGAATATGTCCCAATGAGAAACAAGGAGGGTCCTGGGACGTATTCTTCTGGGTTCGGGACGTTCGCGAGGTCTTCAAGGAGATGACGGAGGCAGGCGCCCAGATCGTATACGCCCCGGTGATGCAGGAATACGGGGTCGAGGAGATGGCCATTCGCGACCTTGACGGGCACGTGCTTGGCTTCGGGGAGGAGCCTGGTAGCCGGCCTGGAAGTCAGAGGCCGTGACGGGACAACTTTCAATCCATGGCCGGTGCTGATACTATCGTAGGCTCTGAATCGCATCAATCAGGCGTTACGGACCTTCCCGGACAGGGCAGGCGAGGCGACGCCGGGAACCAATCACATGAGAAACTCACGTTCAGGTCACCTCCCCGCACTCGCCGTTCTGGCATTGGCCACGACCGCGTGCGGACACGCCGTTCAATCTTCATCGACCTCACCTGCTCCCAACAACAACGAGTACACTGCCCTGGCGGAAGCCCGTGCCGACAGCGCGCGGATGAAGTTCGTCAAAGCCGACGTGGACTTCATGTCCGGGATGATCCATCACCACTCACAGGCGCTGGTCATGGCCGACTGGGCGCCTTCTCACGGGGCCAGCCCCGAAGTACGCACGCTGGCCTCCCGCATCGATGCCGGCCAGCGCGATGAGATCATCCTGATGCAGCGCTGGCTGCGAGACCGTCATCAGGCGGTGCCCGACAGCATGGCGATGGGAGGGATGAATCATTCCATGCCGGGCATGAATCACTCGATGCCAGGCATGGATTCCATGCCGCTCATGCCGGGCATGCTCACCGCCGCACAGATGGCTCAGCTCGACAGCGCACGTGGCACCCGATTCGACCGTCTGTTCCTTACGTTCATGATCCAGCACCACAAAGGCGCGCTCACCATGGTGGATGCGCTCTTTGGTTCACAGGGCGCCGCGCAGGACGAGGACTCGTTCCGCCTGGCCTCCAATGTTTACGCGGACCAGTCCACCGAAATCAACCGTATGACCCTCATGCTCAACGCACTACCTCCCGGAGGAAATAACCAGTGAAGAATCTCTTTTCGTTGCACCGCATGCTCGGCTGCGCCACGCTCGCGCTTGGCGTGGCGTCGCTGGGGGCCTGCGCCTCTTCGTCATCATCGTCGTCGATGAACCCCGCCAGCAGTATGTCGGCCACGGCTCCGCAGCGGGACCCGCGGGTGGGCCTTCACGCGGGACTGATGAACGCGGAAGAAGCGTCCTGGAATCTTCGCGTCGTCTCGAAAACGCCTCCGTCAGAAAAGTTTGTCGGTTCTACCAACTCGGATCTCTCGTTCATGGGGAATTACGCGATCCAGGGGAACTACAACGGCTGGCAGGTCTGGGACATCTCGGATCCGATGAAGCCGAGCCTCAAGATCGGATATTACTGTCCGGCTTCGCAGAGTGACGTGTCGGTCTACCACAACCTGCTCTTCGTGTCCGGTGAGGGAAACTCCGGCCGGCTCGATTGCGGCAACCAGGGCGTCCAGGACACCGTCAGCCATGACCGGCTGCGGGGGCTTCGGATCTTCGACGTTACCGATATCGCGAATCCCAAGTACCTCGGCAATGTGCAGACCTGCCGCGGTTCCCACACCCACACCGTGGTCGAGGATCCGAACGATAAGGCGAACGTGTACGTCTACATTTCCGGCTCCTCCGGCGTGCGGTCGCCTACCGAACTGCCGGGTTGCTCCAGGTTGTCACCCAGCGAAGATCCGAATTCATCGCTCTTCCGGATCGAAGTCATCAAGGTGCCTCTCGCCCATCCGGAACAGGCAGCCATCGTAAGCTCGCCCCGGATCTTCAATGACCTGGTGGCTCCTCCAGTTCACGGTGAAGCTCCGCAGGACAAGGAGATGCAGGCTCGTGCGGTTGCGGAGGCCAAGGCGCATGGCGGGTACACCGCCGTGGTCCAGGGCAACGAGATGGTTCTGCCCAGCGGATTCATAAAGCCGATGCTGGACAGCGTCGTAAAGGCGCGGAACGGAACCGGTGCGGCGACCGCCGCCGACAGCGCAGCCCTCCGCGCCGCCATTCCGGGAATTGTCGAGAAGCTGGTTGGCCCGGCGCCGACCCCGGGCCCGAATGGAACCAAGCCCGGCCCGACCCAGTGCCACGACATCACCGTGTATCCGGCCATCGGCCTGGCCGGCGGCGCCTGCGGTGGATACGGCCTGCTGCTGGACATCAAGGACCCAGCGAATCCCAAGCGCATTGGAGCGGTATCGGACTCGAACTTCTCCTACTGGCATTCGGCGACGTTCAACAATGACGGCACCAAGGTCCTCTTCTCCGATGAATGGGGCGGCGGTGGCCAGCCGAAGTGCCGCACGACCGACAAGCCGGAATGGGGCGCCGATGCCATCTTCACGCTGGAAAACGGCAAGATGGTCTTCCAGAGCTACTACAAGATGCTGGCTCCACAGACCCAGTTTGAGAACTGCGTTGCCCATAACGGTTCGCTGATTCCCATCCCGGGCCGCGACGTCATGGTCCAGGCCTGGTACCAGGGCGGCATTTCGGTGTTCGACTGGACCGATGCTGCTCACCCGAAGGAAATCGCCTTCTTCGATCGTGGCCCGGCCGATTCCACCAAGATGGCTAGTGGCGGATCCTGGTCGGCCTACTGGTACAACGGCAGCATCGTGAGCTCGGAGATCGCACGCGGACTCGACATTTTCCAGCTGACACCAAGTGCGTTTATTTCTCAGAACGAGCTCGATGCCGCCAAGTCGGTGCATCTTGATTATCTCAACGTCCAGGGTCAGCCAAAGATCGTCTGGCCCGCCAGCTTCTCGGTGCCTCGCTCGTACCTGGACCAGCTGGAGCGTGGCAAAGGACTCGCCGCCGACCGCATCAGCGCAGTTCGTAATGAGCTGAGCCGGGCGGAGCGGATGTCGGGCGCCGAACGGAAGGCGGCACTGACGACGTTGTCCACCCAGCTGCATAGCGATGCGCCGGGCGCCACCGATCAGGCCCGGGTACACAAGC
>JBDTQP010000160.1:0-7123 GCA_039932125.1 Gemmatimonadota bacterium | reverse complement strand
GGTGTGAGGTAAGAGGTAAGAGGTGAGCCCCGAAGCCTCAGATGTCAGCCACTGAAGACTGCTTGCCTGTCCTCCCCACAAAAAAAGACCCCGGCCCAATCTCTGGGCCGGGGTTTTTCGTGCTCGATCAGACCTGATGGGGGCTTTTCCGGCGACGACGGAAAATGCCAGCTCCGCCAATACCGGTGAGACCAGTCGCCAGGAGGGTCATCGTGACGGGCTCAGGAGTAACGGTCACGTTCGTCGCTGGATCGCCGAACGGAGTAGTCCCGGTCCAGTACTCGGAGGTTTCGCCAGTCGCGGAATCATAGGAACGCAGGCTGATATCCGAGGTGTGTGGATTCCATGAGCCAGTCACCTGAAAGTCGAACGTTATCCACCCGCCGCCGTTCGTTAACCCGCTGGTGCAGGGATTCGAGAAGGCGACCGGTGATCCGGCAGCGAGCTGGCCGCAGGCGCTGCTGATGCCACCGGACGGGATGTGGGAGGCACCGCGGGTATCCAGCGCAAACGCGACGTTGCCGTAGTTCTTCAGGTTCCATCCGCCGGTATTGCTGGAACCGTTCACCGTCAAAGAGGCGGTGTTGACGTGCACGCCCGCTGGAATGTTGAAGAACGAGATGCCATCGAGGATGCTGCTGCCCCGGGATCCCGCGGCCTGGCCGTACGTGGCCGGCATGTTCCCATTCAAGTTCCAGACGTGCATGGTTACATGGTTTCCGACCACGCTGATCTGGACGGCCGCGCAGGTCTGGAAGGTGTTGCCTCCACACATCCGATAAGAGGCGAGTCCGTTCGCCAGAGCAGGAGTGGCGCTGGCCATCGTCAAGCCACCGACCAGTGACAGTACAGCACCGAGCTTCCGCATAGTGGTCCTTTTTCAGGTTGACCCGTTGAACAAGCACGCGCGACAACTGAACTGCGAGTACTTGCATAACTTCGCTTCTGGCATAGTGATACGTGCTGGGCGGTAATGCACATCATGGGCCAGACAGACTGGGGCTCACCACCTTCTAAGGACTTGATTTTTCGAGAGTTATAACCGTCAAATTTCTGGTCGGCGAGCGCGCCATAAGCGCTGTTGTGGCGGATCTGCATGGGTGAAAGGTAGGGTTCAGGAGGGAGCCACTATCGGCGAACTCTAACGCCCAGAAATCGGACGGTAACCGGTATGTTCCTGCAGTGAGTCAGGGATTGTTGGCCGCAGGTCGTCCCCGGTATGGGGAACTCCATCAGGCCCGGACGAAAAGATGTCGAACGATTGCCGGTCTCGCGAGGGACGATATTCGAAGAAGCGCTGTTTGAAAACTCCGCCGCTCCCGTCGCTGATGTTGATCAGAAGATGGGGAATCGGCTGGCCAATCAGCTCCAGCAGGGTATCCGGATATTTCCCCTCCCGATGGTGAAATGAATCGAGCTCCACCACGACGCGAGTGAGGTCGCGTGACGCTGTTGCGACGCGCCGCTTCCTCATCTCCGCACTGTCTTCCATCAAGAAGGTGAAAACGAGCAGGCCGATGATATTGAGGAGAGCGCCAGCTCCACCGACGAGAACGGCCGCACGTGCCCGAGGACGGTCGGAGAGGAGCCCCCAGGTGACTGCGACCGAGCCAGAGAAAAACCCGAGAAACGGGATGAGGGATGTGAGCGCCAGGAACATCAGTGGCCAGGAGGCCTTGGGGCGATCAGTTGATGCCGCCGGTGGGCTGGTCATGAGTCGGGAAGATGAGGGCGGTGGGGATCGAACCCACGACCTACGGATTAAAAGTCCGTTGCTCTACCAATTGAGCTACGCCCCCGATGCGGGGAATTCTGGCTGAGCAGCCCCGGAAACTCAAGAGAGCGGCAATTCGGACTCCCCGTGAGCGCGCTGGAGGGTGATTGGCTAATGCCCGTCACCCGACAGGCCTTCTATCGCTTCGGCTACCGCCGAGCGGGTGTCCGCATACTTGAGCGAGTCCTTGACCGCATTCAGCCGGGCGAGGGCGACCGGCGCCGGCAACGCATCCCGGATCGCCCCAAGAGCCCAGTTCCGGATAAAACGCCGATCGTTATCCAGCTCACCGACGAGAAGATCGAGCGCCCGCTGATTTCCCTTCGAGGCAAATGACGCAAGCACGTACACGGTACTCTCGTCTTCGGGAACTCCCCGAACAACGGCATCGATGAAGCTGGTGTCGTTGCTCTGAGCAATGCCCGCATACGCGGCCTGGCGGATGGCGTCCTGGTAGGAGGTGCTCTTGAGTCCCTCTACAATGGCGGCGCGCCTTCCAGCAGAATCAACCCGGACGATCGCCCGGAGCGCGGCTGCCTTCACGGTATAGCTCGCGTCTTCAGTCCATCGGTCCCGGATCAGCTGAACCACTCGAGGATCCCGAATGCGGGCCAGCGCGTCCACTGCTGCCGCGCGGACCTGCGCGGAGGTATCCCGAAGCACGCCCTCGAGAGCTGGAACCGCCATCGTCGCGGGAAAGCTGCCCAGCGCCGTGGCCGCCTGAGCGCGGGTGAGAAAGTAGTCCGCGCCGGATGCCGCGCGAGCGAGGGCCAGCCCCGCGAGAGAATCGGCTGGCTTCCGACCGAGCTGACCAATGAGCCATTCACGGTTCCAGAGATCGGCATCCCGTTCAAGCGCCGTGGCCAGCCATGCCGATGGCTGCACGAAGGTAAGCCGCTTGAGAATCCCGTTTCCATCATCGAAGATGACCATCGTGGGCTCGGACATCACGCTATCTACTATCAGCGTCTGTTCCCTCGAGTCGAGCTGGAATCGGCGGACAATGTCACCTCGAGCAGTCCCCACCCGCACGGCGACGGGCATCCGGAAGACTGGAGGCGTCGTGAACCGAAGGCCGGTCGCGCTGTCCGCCGTTGCGGTGTCTACCTGGGTCTGCTTTACCAGGAGAGTGACGGTATGCGCTGCCGAATCGAAGGCCGAAGAAATCGTGAACTCTGGATAGCCTGCCTGATAGACCCACTCCGACCAGAACCAGTCGAGATTCTGACCGGTCGCATCGAGCACCGCCTGCCGCAAATCGTCGGTCGTGGCGTTGTCCAGAGCATGCTCGGTCAGGTACCGGTTAATGGAAGCCCAGAACGGCTTTTCTCCCAGGTATTTCTCCAGCATGCGCAGAACCAGCGCGCCCTTGGGATAGATGTTGTTTGAGCCGAGGGAAGCGACCGGCATGCGCCTGCGGGCATCGATCTGCATGAACTGGCGATACTCATCCGCGTAGTAATCGTCCTCCGCATGCTGTCCCAGCTTCGCCGACCAGTACATCCCCGGCATGTACTCGGCGAACCCTTCGTTGAGCCACATGTTGGCCCAGTTTTCCGTCGTGACGTAGTCCCCGAACCACTGATGCGCCAGCTCGTGCGGAATCAGGATGTACTGATACCATGGCCGGTCAGCGTAAGCGGTGGGATCCGGGAGCCAGTCAACGAGCGTCGTGGCGCTGACATTTTCCATTCCGCCGAAAAAATCAGCAACCGTTGTCTGCGCGTATTTGGCCCAGGGATAGCGCACACCGGTGAGCCTCGAGTAGACGTCAATCATGTCCGGCGTGACGCGAAAAAGCGGCCGGGCGCGAGCGCTGTCTTCACGGTAGACGTAGTAGTCGACCGGAATTCCCTTCCACCGATCCGCGATCTTTACTAACGGCGCCACGACGATGGACACGAGGTACGTCGCTGAGGGCTTATCCTGTCGCCAGGTCATGGTGCGTCCTTTCGCGCCACGAACATCACTGACCAGCGAGCCATTCGATACGACGGTGTACGCCGGAGGCACGGTCGCCGCCAGCTCCCAGGTCATCTTGTCATTCGGAAAATCGAAGGTGGGAAACCAGTCATGGTTGTTGTCGTCCTCGCCCTGGCTCCAGATCTGTTGCGGGCGATGAGCGCGGCCTTCTGTCTCCAGGAAGGTGAGTCCATGTCCGTTCTCCACCTTTCCGCCGTAGCTGATGGTGAACCGCGTGGTGTCTCCAGCGTCGATCGCTCTGGAGAAGAAGACGACCAGGGTGTCCCCGTGCCGAGCGGTCCTGAGGGCGGCACCCGCCGAGTTGGTGACTCGCCGGATAGTGAGCAGATGACCGGCATCGAGCACCACCGAATCAAAGGCCGGCCGGCGGGCAATCAGGGTCGTGATGACCCGCCCGGTGAATGACGTCGAATCCCAGTTGAAGTCGGCAAGCTCGATGCGCTGATGAACCAGGTCGTAGTCGTGCGACCTCGTATAGGCATCGTTTGTCATCCGCTCAGCATTGGTCTGAGCAGCAAGCGAAACCGGGATCAACGCGATCAGGAGCAGGGAGAGGCGCATGAGATGATTCTCGAATGGGGAATCCGGTGAACTCACCGGCACAATACCTGGAGAGCGCACGGCGGACCTGCTAAAAAAGCCTGAGCTGGGAAATGGGCTCGAAGGTCATCCGGTGATGACGGGTCGGCCCCAGCCGGTCGAGGGCGGTGCAATGATATGCGGTCGCATACCCGGCGTTGGTCTCCCATCCATACCCCGGATGCCGCAGGGCCAATCGGCACATGAGGTGGTCACGAACTGTCTTCGCAACCACAGCGGCAGCGGCGATGGACGCACAATACGCGTCACCATCGACCAGGGCTTTATGAGGATAGCCCAGCTCTGGAAGCGGAAGACCATCAATGAGGATGTGGACATTCTCGCCCGGGCTCGCCGAGGTTCCGGCAGCACCGAGGTAGGCGAGCACGCGGGCCACAGCCCGGCGCATGGCGATCGCGCTGGCGACCCGGATGTTGAAGCGATCGATCTCCCGAGCGGACGCGGCACCCAGTGCGAAGCAGAGGGCGCGTTCGCGAACCTTGAGAGCCAGCTTCTCACGCTTCGCGGCGCCGAGCACCTTGCTGTCCCTGAGTCCGTACAGGCGTTGGACGCGCGGGGGGAAAATGACAGCCGCGGCCACCACTGGACCTGCCAGGGGACCGCGGCCGACTTCATCAACACCGACCAGCAGATGCGCCGAAGCCCAGACAGCCGCCTCGCGGGTGAGCGAAGGGCAGGGCGAGGCCATCGGTCAGTTCTCGCGCTTTTCCTTGATCCGGCCAGCTTTGCCGCTGACCGCGCGCAGGTAATAGAGCTTCGCCCGGCGCACCTTGCCGCGACGTACGACTTCGATCGTAGCGATGCTCGGCGTATGCAGCGGGAAGATGCGCTCGACGCCGACACCAGCGGACACCTTACGCACCGTGAAGGACTCGTTCATTCCGCCGCCGCGCTTGGCGATGCAGATGCCCTCGAAAGCCTGAAGCCGTTCCTTGTCGCCTTCGCGCACGCGCACCATCACCTTGACCGTGTCGCCCGAATTGAATGCGGGGAGATCCGTCCGCATACCTTCGCGGGTCACTATCGCAACTCGTTCCATTGCCATGTCCTCCGTGTGCGCTTCTGTCGCGCGGGTGCCGCGCCGAATCCGGCGTGATGAGCGGTGTGCGTCGCCCGTATGAGAATCCGGGGCCAGGAGCGCCCCGTCCAACTCCTACAATGTCTCGTGCTTCTCCCACAAATCCGGACGCCGCTGGCGAGTAAGCTGTTCAGCCTGGTTGCGGCGCCATTCTTCAATCAGGGCATGATTTCCCGAAAGCAGCACCTCGGGAACGCTCATCCCTCGGTATTCCGGCGGCCGGGTATAACTTGGCGGGCTCAACAACCCGTCATAGTGCGAATCGCCGCTGGCCGATTCGTGATCGCCGAGTACGCCGGGCAGCAATCGTACGATGGCATCGATGAGACAGATCGCCGCCGGTTCTCCGCCGGACAGGACGACATCACCGACCGATAGCTCTTCGGTCGCGAGTCCCAGGGCCACCCGCTGGTCCACATCCTTATAATGGCCGCACAGGATGGTGACCTGTTCCTCGAGCGAGAGCCGCACCGCGTCTTCATGCCGGAGGGGACGACCCCGTGCCGACATCAGGATCACCGGTCCGCGCCGGTCTCCCAGCGATTCGACGGCTTCGAAGAACGGCTCCGGCTTGAGCACCATTCCAGCTCCGCCGCCATACGCGTAATCGTCGGCTGTCTGGTGACGATCGTGCGTGAAATCGCGCAACTGGACCAGCCGATACCGCGCCTTTTCCTTCGTCCGCGCCCGTCCCGGGATGCTGGTGCTCAGAAAAGGCTCGAACACTTCCGGGAACAGGGTGACGATGTTGATCTGTATCATGCTCACTGTGCGATGACAGCCATGACGCGACGGTGTTCTGATTACTGATCCAGGAACCCTTCCGGGAGCGCCACCGTCAGACGACGCTCCGCGCGATCCACCTGGCGAACAAATTCCTTCCTGTACGGCAACAGAAACTCGCGTTTGGCGCCCTGCACCTCGAGCATCAGTCCCGACGCCATTTCGTAGATACTGGTAACCAGTCCCAGCGCGGTCTCATCTTCCAGTCGTACGGAGAACCCGGTCAGCTCGTGAAGATAGACTTCATCCGATGCAGGCGCCCTGAGATCCTCTGCGGGGGCGGCGAGCAGCGTGTCCCTCAGCGGCTCCAGCCCGTCACGATGGTCAATCCCCTTGAACTTGAGCAGCCATTCCCGGTGAAAGGGCCGGCTCCGCTCGATGACCACGGCATCGCCCAGCACAGTACCCGCGAGATCCAGCTGCATGAGGCGCCGGCCCGGCTTGAACACGGCCTCGCCATCATCGGTCAGCGGGAAGACGGCAACCTCGCCCTTGAGACCATGCGGTTTTCGCAATCTGGCGACAATCATCCATCCAGCGTCAGTCATTGTAGACTCGCGAATCGCTTCTCAGTCGCATAGCGCTCATCGCTTTTCTCCCTATGAACTCCGAAATATCTCCGGAAGCTCACCGGGTGAAAGCGATCGGCGAATTACGCGGTCTGGAAAACGCCCGCTTTCTTAAGTAGCGATGCGACGGTCTCTGTCGGCGTCGCGCCCTTGGCGATCCACTCGCGCGCCTTTTCGGCATCAACCACGACCTGGTCCTTTTCCAGTTTGGGCTGGTACGTGCCAATCGTTGCGATAAAGCGACCATCCCGCGGCGCTTCCCGATCGGCGATCACGATACGATAGAGCGCCAGACCCTTGCGACCCACGCGGCGGAGACGAATTCTTGTAGCCATT
>JBDTQP010000159.1:0-7158 GCA_039932125.1 Gemmatimonadota bacterium | reverse complement strand
TGATCTCGCTGCTCGGGTTCAATCCCGAACGATCGGCGTAGGCGAGGAAGTCACCGAGATTGTACAGGCCGTCGTTGTTCCCGCTCTGGTCGAGAAAGTTCATCTGGGTGGTGCTGAGACAGGGCGACTGGGCGCAGGCGACGCCGAGAAGCGCATTCACGGCATCGTTTGTCGCCACCACGACTGCACCGCTGAAGATTGCCGTGAGACTGTAGGGCCGGCCCATCGGCAGGACCAGGGTTGTATTCGTCGTGGTCGTGTCGCCCTGCCAGCGCACGAAGGTGTTCGTCCCGGTCGGCGTTGCGGTCAGTGTCACCGGAATTCCTTCCTGCAGGAAGACGCCCGTCACGAGGTTCGGATTGCCTGAAATATCCGAGGTGACAGTTCCGTTTACCGGACCCGAAACCAGGTTCAGCTTGTGATTCGCGCTGAAGCTCGCAACCAGAGTGTCGGGTGTGACGTTCCCCGCGAAGGTGTGGGCGGTCGCGCCTGCGTCACTCCAGCTCAGGAAGGTGAGCTGGGTCCGCCCTGACGCGATTGTTTGCGGCGTCGTGACGTCGACGCTCACTATGTCTCCCGGTGCGATGACGTCGTCGAACCGGGTCGTGCTGACCGTGTTGACCTTGACGTTTGCACCGGAGCGATTGGTCGTGATGACCGATCGCGTGCGCCGGAGGAACCGAAATACTACGGGACTGGGAACACCGGGAATACCCGAGGCCACACGGAATATGGAATCGAGGACAAAGCCCGTGTACCCACCTCCGCTGTTGAGCGTTGACGAAGGATTGGAGCTGAAGGCAAAGCGCCGGTTGGTCGTCGTACCCGGATACGAGTCGCCCGCATCGCCCCGGTTGAACGGGCTTGCACGGAGATTGTTCAAACCATCTGCCTGCATCAGGGCGACGCCCTGGACAAACCCCGCGTTGACACTGTTACTGGGCAGCCCACCGTCTACGACGCTCTGATCAATATGCCAGATCAGAAGTCCCGGACTCTTCTTGCGGCTGAAGGCGACGTTCATCATCGCGGTGTCGTTGAGCAGCGAATCACGATTCTCCAGTAGAAAAAATTCATCGCTCGTTGGAATCCCGACGTAAAACACCGTGTCAGACGTTTGTACAGGTTCCAGGCTGACTGTCTGGCTGGTTCCCAGCGTATCTACCGTCACCCATCCCATCTGGGTCAACGCCCAGGCGTCGTAGCTGGAGGGGCTGTAGGGACGCGCGTAATTGCCGCTTCCCATGATGCCCCACTCTCCGATGCCCTCAGTGTTTCCGCTCGTGTCGTAAAGATCCGGGAGACCAAATGCATGGCCGGTTTCGTGGGCGATCGTCCCGATAGGCATTAATTGCCCGGCTGAGCAGCCGCCGTCGCCACCCTGCCCGCTTTGAATGGTATAGTCCCGGATCTGAATGAATCCCGACCCGGCCCTGGGAGTAGTGGTGACGAAATTGGTGCCGCCGCTGACGCCGGAAATAGTGAACCTGTGGGCCCAGACAGCAACTGCACCGCACGCTCCATCTACTTCGGGCTGCACGAAGCTTACAAAGTCCACAAATCCATCATCGTCGCCAGAGTTCGGAATCGCATCAGGCCCATCGTTATCGAAAAGCCCCCAGTTTACGGTGCCGTTGAGAAGCGTCAAAGACTCGATCAGCAGATCACGGAACTGGATTGATGTACCGCTAAATCCCGGATGGCCACAGGCCTGGGAACGGCCCATGGCATCGAGGCCAATACCCCGACAGCCGTCTTCGTAATAACTGTTGATATGGCTCACGGTAACGGGATTGAAAACCGTACCATTCATGGTGACAAAGCCCCTGGACATCTGCTCGTAGTAGCTCTTCACACTGTACGGGTGGGCAACTGGTGCAGGGTTAAAGAGGAGATCCTGATACTGCGGTGTTGAGAACGCAGCGGGCACGTTGCTGTAGCTGATGAGAACAACCGGAACGTTGTAGGTCCCGCTCACTCGCGACGCACTGGGACCAGTCGCATTGAGAGCACTGAAGGAGCGACTCTGAAGCATGGCCGATCGGGCCTGGCGAATCTGGTGAGTGCGCTTGCGCCAGGCGCCATCCGGCGAGAAGTCCAGGCCGAGAACCTCGAACTGCCCCGGCCGAGCCCGCTGTTGCTGCGCCGGCAGGGATCGAATTGGGAGGCTTGCAAGGAGAAAAGCACCCAGGAGCGCCGTGAAGACGTTGATTCGCCGGTCCATGAATTATTCCGAAGAGGAGAGAGATCGTGGTGAATGTGCAAAAAACGTACTGTTCGGCAGAAACCGTGAACCGCGGTTAATCCGCTGCTTAGACGTCCATCCTCCGGCCAGCGACACCCCGCCACCCCGGTACTTTGACACACGCAACGGCGAAGAGCAACACCGGGGAAACTACATTCGTGAAAGCGAATGTAACTGCTCCGCCAAAGTCACGTAAAGCCTTGTGCCATCACGGTCAAGCCGCTAAGATGGGAGGGCCCGAAAAGGGTCTTTTAGGCCGACAGTGCATGGGTAGAAACGCCCAGCCATTTGCCGTGGTTCCCAATTAAAGAGCCGAGGTCACGTGGATACCGAAACGCTCCAGCAGGTCGCGCTCTTTGAAAAGTGCCGACAGTTCACCAAAGCCAAAGAAATTCAGGCTGCGGGCCTCTATCCATATTTCAAGCCGATCTCCGAATCCGAAGATACGGTCGTCGTCATTGAAGGCAAGAAGCGCATCATGCTGGGGTCCAACAACTACCTCGGCCTGACCCATCATCCCAAGGTTCTCGAAGCAGCAACACGAGCCCTGCATCGCTACGGTTCCGGCTGCACCGGCAGTCGTTTTCTCAATGGCACACTCGATCTGCACGGGCAGCTGGAGCGCTCGATTGCGGATTTTCTGGGCAAGGAAGACTGCCTGGTTTTCTCGACCGGCTACTCCGCCAACCTGGGCCTGATCACCGGCCTCGTCACCCGGAACGACGTCGTCTACCTCGACAAACTCGATCACGCCTCGATCGTTGATGGCGCCAAGATGAGCTATGGCGACACCGAGCGTTTCAACCACGGCGACCTGGCTGGCCTGCAGCGGAAGCTCGAGCGCAACGTGACCAAGGGCAGTAGCGGCGCCATGATCATCGTAGACGGCGTCTACTCCATGGAAGGCGACATCGCCGACGTACCCGGCCTGGTGAAGGTCGCCCGGAAGTACGGCGCTGCGCTCGCCCTCGACGATGCGCACTCGATTGGCGTTCTCGGCTCCAAGGGCGATGGCACCGCGGCCCACTTCGGGATGATCGACGATGTCGATATCATCGCCGGAACGTTCTCCAAGTCGCTCGCCTCAATCGGCGGATTCGTGGCGGGGACGGAGAATGTCATTCACTATCTGCGGCACCATAGTCGTCCGCTGATCTTCACCGCATCCCTGCCGCCGTCCAATACCGCCGGCGTGCTGGCCGCCCTGGAAGTCATGCAGCAGGAGCCCGAACGGCGGGAGCAGCTCTGGGCCAACACCCGGAGACTGCACGAGGGCTTCCGGAGCCTCGGCTTCCAGATCGGGCCGACAGAGACCCCGATCGTCCCGGTGCTCATTGGACCGCTCGACCGCACGTTTATCATGTGGCGTAAGCTGTTCGACGCCGGCGTGTTCACCAATCCGGTCACGGCTCCCGCGGTGCCGATCACCCAGTGCCGGCTCCGCACCAGCCTCATGGCAACGCACAGCTTCGACCAGATCGACTACTGCCTCGAGACATTCGCCCGGATCGGACGGGAGCTGGGGGTTATCTGACCCAGCCTGTCGTCGTTCGGGCAGTCACCGACTCCCGGACGCTCAAGAAGTTCATCGACCTGCCTTACCGGCTGTACGAGCGGGACCCTGTCTGGGTCCCGCCGTTGCGTCGGGATGTGCAACTGCTGCTCTCCCGTGAGAAAAATCCCTTCTTCGAACATGCCGAAGCCGAATACTTCCTGGCCGAACGAGGGAGTGAGGTGGTCGGCCGTATTGCGGCTATCCATAACCGGCTGCACAACGAGACGCACGAGGACAGCGTCGGCTTCTTCGGCTTCTTCGAATCCATCAACGATCAGGCCGTGGCTGATGCACTGCTTTCGCGCGCGGCCGAATGGTGCCGCACGCGAGGCCTCGATGTGCTCCGCGGACCGGCATCTTTCTCGACCAACGACGAATGCGGACTCCTGGTGGACGGCTTCGACAAGCCACCCACCATCATGACGCCCCATAATGGGCCCGACTACATCGGACTGCTCGAACGGGCCGGCTTCAGCAAGGCCAAAGACCTGCTGATGTACGAAGGCGGGAGCATGCAGGCATTCGTGACACCACCGGAACGTCTTGGGCGGGCGGTGAACATCGCACTGCAGCGAGCCGGAGTGACCCTTCGTCCGCTCAACACGAAAGATTTCAAAGAAGAGGTGGAAAAGGTCAAGGAGCTGTACAACGCCTGCTGGGAGAAGAACTGGGGATTCATCCCCATGACCGACCACGAGATCGACCATCTTGCCGTGCAGTTCAAACCGGTGGTCGTTCCGGACCAGGTCGTGTTCGCGATGAAAGATGGAAAGCCGATTGGATTCGCGCTGGCGCTCCCTGATTTCAACGTTGTTTTTCAGAAGAACCGGCAGGGCCGGATGTTTCCCGTGGTGCTCAAGCTGCTCTGGGCGCTCAAACGGAAGACAATTCGGCGCGCTCGCGTCCTGCTGCTCGGTGTTCTCCCCGAGTTTCGCGGAAAAGGCATCGACTCAGCGCTCTACCACTGGATCTGGACCAAGTCGGGCGATCACGGGATGTACTGGGCAGAAGGCGGCTGGGTGCTGGAGGACAACCCGGCGATAAGGCTGGGGCTGGAGAAAATGACTTTCAAGCACTATAAGACCTATCGTTTGTACGACCGCTCGATCGGATAATTTCGTGATTGGATGATCGGATGATTACTCTGAAGCGCTCGGTCGGAGCCATCTCGACGGCAGCCGACTGCTGGTAACTCTCCTCCTCTTGCCGTGATGCGATCCTCCGCACGTACTCATCAATCCATTCATTCATTCCCTCGTCCACCAGCATGAGAGCGCTAGTTACCGGCGCGACCGGATTTGTCGGCGGGCACCTGGTGCGCGCCCTGCGCGCTCGTGGTGACCAGGTGACGGCCCTCGTTCGCTCGCCAGAAAAAGCCCGCGCGCTGGAAGCCGCCCAGGTGCACCTGGTACGCGGCGACCTGGACAATACCGAAGCGCTGGCACGAGCTGTTGCAGGGCAGGATGTCATCTACCATGTGGCGGGCCTTGTAGCAGCGAGGAGTGAAGCAGAATTTCTTCAGGTGAATCGCGATGGCACCAGTCGCCTGCTCGAGGCGGCTCTAGCCGCCGGGGCTCCGCGCTTCATCCTGGTTTCCTCAGCGGCAGCGGGCGGCCCCGCACTTCCAGGTAAGCCCCGTACTGGCAGCGAACCAGCACATCCGGTCACTGCTTACGGGCGGAGCAAACTTGCCGGCGAGGACGTTGTGCGATCCAGCGCGCTTCCCTGGATTATTCTCCGGCCGCCCGCGGTCTATGGCCCGGGTGATCGCGAAGTGCTCAAGGTGTTCAAGATCGCAAAACTGGGCGTGGCCCCTGTGTTTGGCGGCGGGCACCAGGAGCTGTCGCTGGTGTATGGGCCCGATTTAGGGGAAGCACTCGCTGCTGCCGGCCACGCCGACGTCGCCGGCAGGATCTATTACCCCTGTCACCCGGAGATCATCACCAGCGGAACCATGGTCAGGGAAATAGGTCGGGCGATGGGAAAATCAGTTTCCATTGTTCCGCTCCCCCAGTTCTTCGCCCGGGGCCTGCTGGGAATTACCGGGCTCGCCGCCCGACTCACGAACACACCGACGATTCTCACCCCTGATAAGGCCAACGAATTCTTTCAGCCTGCCTGGACGGGAGACCCGTCACCCATGTTCCGGGAAACCGGATGGCGAGCCGAGCACGACTTTGCCGCGGGTGCGCGGGAGACGCTTGCCTGGTATCGTCAGGAGGGATGGATATAACTGCTCGATGCGAACGACCGATTACCGATTGCCGAAGAGCCGCGCACCTTGGGGGTTCAAGATTTCACTGGAGTCATTCCGAACTGAGCGAGGGACCTCAAAGTCATCGAATGCTGAAAGCCTGCTGATGGCGACTGGCTTGTTGTCGATCGTCATCCTGGAAAGAGTTGATGTGATTGTCCGCTAACGCACCCAATCCAGTCGTCCACCTGCCAGATCAACGGTCAAGGGCACGAGTCCGGCTGGTTGATCGTTTTCTGCTTGGCTTTCTTTCGGTCGCGAGTCTTGTTGCCATCACCCGGCTATCCACTCGGCCCAGCGCAGGGTGGGCGCTTGTCGCGTACCTGCTCTCCGGACTGCTCATCGTTCTCCTCACGCGCCCGGGACTCGGAGTACTGGGGCGGACACTGCACGAGGTCTATCCGCTTCTCCTCCTGGTACCACTCTACACGTCGCTGGATCTGCTGAATGGCATCGGACAGATTCACGTGCATGATCCGCTGATCCGCCAATGGGAGGCCATGATTTTCGGAGAGCAGATCAGCCAGACATGGAGGCAGTACCATGGCAGCATTTTCTGGTCTACTCTCTTTCATCTCTCATATTTTGCCTATTATCTCATAGTGCCTCTGCCGCTCGCCTGGTTTGGCATCCGCGGAGACATGGCGAACCTTCGGCGATCGGTGCTGATCATCTTCAGCACCTTTCTGGTCTGCTATCTCTGCTTCATGCTCTTCCCTGTCGCCGGACCGTACTACGAGTTCCCCAGGCCACCGCACTGGTTCACCGACAATTACCCCGCCCGGCTGGTCTACGCCACCCTCGCAACCGGCAGTTCCTACGGTGCCGCATTCCCCTCATCCCATGTCGCCGGCACCATCGCCGCGACCGCCGCGGCCTGGATGGGATCCCGAGCGCTCGGCGCGATCCTCACCGTCGCCACAATTCTTCTCACCCTGGGTGTGGTCTATTGCCAGATGCATTACGCGGTGGATGCTTCTGCCGGAGTCCTGGTGGGGCTGGGAATAGCCCTGCTTTTGAGAAAAGTAAATATCAGTACTTAGTGCTTAGCGCCTAGTGCTTAGTGCTTAGTGCTTAGTGCTTAGTGCTTAGTGCTTAGTGCTT
>JBDTQP010000158.1:0-7174 GCA_039932125.1 Gemmatimonadota bacterium | reverse complement strand
TCGGGTGCCATCGTCATCGCCACCGCGCCCTGCTTCGTCCATTCGCTGCGCACGTCGGGTTCGCTGACGATTTTGGTGATCGCGGCGTTCAGCCGCCGGACGATCTGCGGCGGCGTATTTTTCGGTGCCATCACACCCAGCCAGATGACCGCCTCATAGCCGGGCACGCCGGATTCGGAGAGCGTCGGCACCTCGGGCAGCACCGACGATCGCACTTTGCCGCTCGTCGCCAGCGCCCGCACCTTTCCTGCGCGGGCAAACTCGCTCATCGTCGTGACGGCGTCGAACATCATGTCGACCTGCCCGCCGAGCGTATCAGTACGCGCCTGCGAACTGCCCTTGTATGGAATGTGCACGATGTCGATGCCTGCCATCGCCTTGAACAGCTCGCCGGCCATGTGATAGGGCGTACCGGGACCCGAGGACGCGTAGTTGAGCTTGCCCGGTTTCGCCTTGGCAAGCGCGATCAGCTCGGCGAGGTTCTTTGCCGGCACCGACGGATGCACGACCAGCACCAGATCCGAATAGTTGATCGGCGCCACGGCGATGAAATCGCGCAGCAGCGCGTACGGCTTGTTCGACACCAACCGGATACGCCGTGAGCGCAAACCCGACAGCGGCGATGCTGCTGAACGATGGCGTAGGCCAGCGATCGGGCGTGAGACCGGTCGCGGGGTCCGTGCGTTCCCAGAAGAACGCGAAGGTGCGCTGTGAGAGGGTGTCCAGAAACGCCGCGGCACGTGGAGAGACCTTGTCGGGGCCAGTGATGCCGCCGGTGGGGCCGCCGCAGGCGCCGAGGACGAGAGCGAGGGCGAGAAGGAGGAACCCTGGTAAACGGCGGAGCTGGGTGAAGCAGGCAGGAATCGCCCCCTGCGGGGGCCCCCCCCGCTTGGAATTTACGATCTGTAAGCCGGGATGCTCGCACCAATCGAGCGCAGTGGCGTGCGACAAAACCCGTGAAGTGATTGAAGACATACTGCGCTCACGCGATTCGGGTTAAAAAAGGCCGGCGACCGGCCCGAAGGCCGGCCGCCGTTCATGCAAGACAGGTTACGCAATACTAGAAATCGTACTCGGCGCCGATCTGGAGCCGACGGGCATCGCTCACGACGCAGTTCGCCTGTCCCAGGTTCTGGTCTGGATCGCCATTAGCCTGGTTCGGCGGCGTGTTGAAGCAGCCGAAATTGTCATAGTTGAACAGGTTGAACACATCGGCCGTGATGCCGAGATTGCCGCGGCCGAATTGCGGCAGATCCTTCCGCAACCGGACGCTGACATCACGATAGACCCACTTCCCGAAAATCAGGAAGTTCTGTCCCGGAGGCGAGAACCCGCCCCGGACATACCCGTTCGGATTGAAGCGAATCGGTCCACCGATATCCTGCTTGTTGCCGCTGCCCAGCGTGATCAGACCGCTGAACTGGAGACCGAAGAGATAGGGGACGTCAGTGATCCAGTTGGCGACGATGCGGGCACGCTCGTCGTTCGCCGGGTGCTTGGGAATGTTCTGGGTGTTCGGAAAGGCGAAGAGGTCACCCAGGTTATCGATCCCCTGGAGTGAACGAACCGCGTAGGTGAAGGAGAGCCCCGCACCCCACCCGAAGTTTTCGCTCGAGCGACGATAGGGACGATCGATGCCGACCAGGAAGGCGTCATACCATGTCTTCGAGTCGTTGCTGGAATAGATGAAATTGCTGAACCCGTGAGCGCCCGTGTTGAAGCTCGTACAGCAGCTCCCATTGGGATTGAGACCAAAATTCGCCCAGTTGAGTGTCAGCTGGTTCACACCACGGACGCCGGCATAGGTCAGCGACACATTCACGCTTCCCAGTTGACGGCGTACGCCCAGGTTCCACTGGCGAGACTTGGGCACCTTGACCTTGTTGTCAATGAGCCATGCCTCTGGCGTTCCAAAGGTGCCGACCAGCTGATCCAGGACGGTGCGATCAGCGGTCAGATACGAATCCTGCCAGTCCACCTCGCCAGGGCCAGCCGGAACGCCAGGAGCCGCAAACCGGATGTTATACGTCGGGTGGGTCAGCTTGAGAGTCTCATCCACCGACACGTCGAACAGGTTTCGGTCGTAGAAAATGCCGAAGCCGCCGAAGATGGTCGTCTTATTCTCCCGATCAAGCGCATAGGAGAAGCCCAGTCGCGGCTGAATTCCGCCGTAAAACGGACTGCGGCTGTTCCCGTTGCTGATGAAACGGGTGAGATCGAGCGGATGGGGAAGTGAATCGTTATAACGGGTCAGCGTGTCGACCACATTCTGCGGTGTCACGTAATCGCTGTTCATCATGTTGGTCTCGAAGTCCCAGCGAACCCCGAGATTCAGCGTCAGGCGTGACGTCGGGCTCCAGTCATCCTGCAGGTACATCCCGAGCTGGTTATTGCTCTTGTTGAGCGTCGCATCGCCGGTTCCGTAATTGAGCTCGAAGGGGCTCTGGTAGTTGTACGCCGCATTATAGAGGAACCGCGGCGTGCCATCGTTGTCCTTGTTGATATTGTACTTCACGAAGTCGATGCTGGCGCCGATCTTGACCACGTGCTGGCCGGCCCAGCGGAAACCGGAATACGTCAGATCGTCGCGAAGCCCGAGGCGTTTCTGGATAAAATCCTGGGTGCTGCGATTGCTGCCGATGACGTAATCACCACCGGGAATCTGGAACAGGCGCTGCGGCAGGCCTGCCTGGTTCGGGCTCGGATTGCGGCGGAACCGCGAATAGTCCACCTTCGCTTCGTTGAGCAATGGGCCGCTGAAAATATTGTAGTGACCCTGGAGGAGCGACACGTTCTGGCGGTAGTTGATCGCCTCCTGGAAACCATTGAATCCGGCGCCGCAGCAGGGACCGAAATCCCGAACGTCGGTTTCATGCCGGTTGCTGAAGCTGAGCTCGGCGGAGGACTTGGGGCTGACGGCATAGGAAAGCTTGCCGAACAGCAACGTCTCCCGAAATGGCGAGAGGAAGCTGCCGTTGTACTGCGTCAGGTTGACCGTATCGAGCGCGGGGAAACCGGTCGGAGGGGCGAAGGCAACCCGGCTGTCCCGGTTCTGGTAGTTGCCTTCATAGGAACCGAAGACGTGCAGCTTGTTCTTGATGATCGGGCCACCCAGGCTCAGGCCGCCGATGAAACGTTTGTAATCAGGCTCTTTGAACGTTGAGGGCGTGTTGTTCGCTTGGGAAATGCTGTCGGCTTTGGACTGGTCTCGAAGCTGGAATGTATCCAGGGCGAGTAACCCCTGGTTCTGAAAATTCAGGAATGCGTTTCCGGACCAGATGTTCCCGCCGGACTTGGTCGTCGCCGTAATCAATGAGCTCGACGCCTTCTGATATTCGGCCTTGAAGTTCTGGCTGATGACCCGGTATTCCTGGATTGCATTCCGGGGAAAGGGATTGCCCCGGCTCGCATCCTGCCCGGTGACGCCGCCACCCGTCAGGTCGTTCTTGAGACTGGTCCCGTCCACAAAGACATTGACCGCGTTGGCACTCTGGCCGCCGCCGGAGAACGTTCGAAAACCCGTCGCGTTGATCCGGTCCTCGCTCACGGTGATACCGGGAGCCAGTGCGGCAAGATCGAGAAAGTTCCGGCTCGGCGTGGGCAGCCGCTCGATCTGCTGCTGCGTGATGTTGGTCGCGACTTCGGAAGTCCGCGTTTCGGGAGCCGCCGTCACGACGGTGATCTCCTCGAGCTGCACCGTCTGAGCCCGCAGGTTGAAGTTGACGATCAGGTTCTGACCGACGCCGACCTGGATGCGCTGAACCTGGGCACCCATTCCGATCTTCCGGGCGGTGATTTCATAGGCTCCTGGCTGGAGACCGGCCAGAACGTACCCGCCGCTTTCACGGGTAACGACAGTTCGCTGCACACCGCTCGCGGTGTTGAGCGCCACCACATCCGCGGCATCGAGCGGCGTCCCTGAGGAATCTGCCACCGTACCCGTGACTCGGCCGGTGCTCGTCTGCGCATGCAGGGCACCGGCAGTAGTAAACAGCGTTATCGCCAGCCCGGCACCCGCCAGTCCGACGAGCCTTCTAAAACGATGTGTGATCATACGACTGTCCTTCCGGAGATAGGGGGCAAGGCAGCGCCAGCGCGAGGGGGTGGATTGAACCAGCGCCTTTACAACGCACCGCAGGACCGCCGCACAACCAGTGTGGTCGGCATGATCTCACGGCGTACTACATGACCGGCCGGCTGCTGCATGGCCTCGAGCAGCCGGATCGTCGCGCACTCACCAAGAGCGCTGATGTCTACGTGGACCGATGAGAGCGGCGGATCCACGTAGCGGGCCATCGGAATGTCATCAAAACCCACAACCGCGATATCCCGCGGCACATCAAGACCCGCTTCACGAAAAGCGCTCAGCGCGCCGATTGCCATGGCGTCATTCGCGGCGAACACCGCAGTGGGCCGGGAGGCGCGCTGGGCCAGCTCGGCTCCGGCTCGGAAGCCGGATGTTTCACTGAAGTCCCCGGAGAGAATCAGATCACCCTCCATGGAAAGTGCTGCCTGCTCCAGCGCGCTGCGGAAACCGCGGAGCCGTTCCGCCGCATCGAAATTCCGCTCACCGCCGGTGATCATCGCAATGCGGGTATGCCCGAGGTCGACCAGGTGGCGCACCATGGCATCGGCACCCTCAAAATTGGCCACCGTGATTGCGTCATGCTGACGGGATTCCTCTGCGCAGTTGACCAGGACGAGAGGAAACCGCTCCGGCAACATGGCCACCGCGGAGGCGACCTGAAGATCCGGGACCATGAGAATCAGGCCGTCGACCCGCCCCCGCATCGAGCGAAGCACCGTATCAATATCATGCTGGTCGGCATGAGAGCTGGAGACGAGAACGTGATAATCATGCCTCCGGGCGGTCTGATCGATGCCGCGGATGACCTCCGAATAGAACTCACCATAGAGATCGGGAAGAAGGACGCCGATCGTGCTGGTTCGATTGGTAATGAGGCTCCGCGCCCCGCTATGCGGCACGTAGCCCAGACGAGTGGCTACCTGAAGTACCTGGAGCCTGGTATGCTCCGCCACCAGGCTGCTCTCGTTCATGACTCGGGAAACAGTGGCTACTGAGACCCCGGCTTCCCGGGCGACATGTTTGATTGTTGCGGTTGCCGCCATGCGCGCTCACCGAGGTCAACAGGGACGTGGAGCGGCCAATCAAGCGTCTTTAAGCGTTGCAAGACGGAACAACGAATGGATGTAACCGTTATGTAAACGTTTACATTTTTGGGGATTCTGTCAAGCCTTACCTTGGGCAAACCCAGCCGGGACGTGGTGATAGACCGAAAAGATCGCCTGCAATTACTATTTGATCGCGTCTCGTAAAACACCTGTAACTGTGAAATTGAGTGCCAATGGCCGCATGCCGCATCACGGTGAATCATCACGGGGGTCTTCGTGTGGAAGGCGATTTCGAGATCGTCGACCCTGAAGGCAGAGTCGTTGATCTCCGTGGGCGCCGCAGTGTCGCCCTGTGCCGGTGTGGGGCCTCGCGGGAGAAACCCTTCTGCGATGGAACCCATAATACCGTGCATTTTCGCAGCGTCGTGTCTGGTAAGGAAGAAACCGGAGAAACCTCGGAAACCTGAGGTTCGCTCAAGCATCTCTCAAGCAGTGCCAGCATCTCTCGAACCGCTAGCCTGCCTTTGACACGAAAACGCGAAAGAAAAGAAAACACGAAAGTCCAGCAAGTAATTTCCTTGTTTTACGCCTTCGTGGGTTCTGTTCCGGTTACATATCGAGTACGGAAGTTCCTTACCACGCTTCTATGCCGGTGGAGATTATTTCGCGTTTTCGCTCTATCGCGTTTTCGCGGCGCTTTTGATGATACGGCGAAGCTTCCGGAAGGAAGGCTGACTCTATTTGCTTCGCTCCTGACGTGGCTTGAGCGTGGCGATGCGAACAGCATCCAGGACCAGCATCAGGTCATCCAGCTTGGAGAGAAGCGGAACACCGAGGCGCTCGATTGGATCATGAATAGCGGGATCGCGGGCTGCCCCGGACAGGAACACCACACGCCCGTTGAGCGATGGCTCGAGCCGGATAAGCTCATCGTAGAAAGCCAGCCCGCTCGTCCCTGGCATCAGTACGTCGCTCACAACGGCATCAATCAGCGTCGCGCCTGTTCTGATCACCGCCATCGCTGAGTCCGCTGAATCCGCCTCAACGATGGTCATCCCTCCGTGTTCGAGAATTTTCCGGAGCGCCTGGCGCACGGAATTTTCATCATCAACCAGCAGGACGGTAGACATAGGTAAAAGAGGAAGGCGAGAGGCTGAATACGCAAGCCTGTAACCAAAATCGGGACCATCGCCAGAACGGGTAAGTCCGATATCCAGCCGCGGAGCGGGAGCAGGGCTGGTGAGGATGCCTTGTCGTACCGGCTTTCGAAGCTACCGGGGAAGCTCCGTAACGATTGGGAGTGCGAAGGCAAGTACCGGCCTCAAAACCGGTGGATTTCGTGCCCGGCATCCGCCTTCTCCCCGGGATTCGGTCCGACTAGATTTGCGGCCAATGAGCGACATATCCATTCAGAAGACAAAAGAAGATGCGGCTTCGGCCTCACTCCAGGTCACCGTCCCGGTGGACCGGGTTCGGGCGGCGGAGACACGAGCGGTTCGGTACTATTCCCAGCGTGCGCGGCTCCCGGGTTTTCGCCCTGGCAAAGCCCCCGAAGCCGTTATCCGCAAACGGTTTGAAGAGGCCATTCGGCAGAACGTCCTGGAAGAGGTCATCCGGGAAAGCTGGGAAGCAGCCCAGGCCAGTCATGGGCTCAAGCCCGTTGCCCAGCCGCACATCCATAATCTCAAGTTTGATGACGGCGGTGCGATTGAGTTCGAGCTGCACGTCGAGGTCAAGCCCCAGCTCGCGATCGAGCGAACCGGAGGGTTCACCCTGAAAAGGCAGGTTCCCGCCGTTACCGATGACGAGGTGACTGAGCGGCTCCGCTCCCTGCAGGAACAGAAGGCGCGCTGGCTTCCGGTGGAGGGCGCCAAGCCGGCGCCAGGCCAGATGGTGCAGGTGGAAGTGGCGACCTGGACCGAGGATGAGCCCGGCCCGGCACAGCCTTATTCCCTCGTGATCGGCCAGGGCCAGACCATTCCCGCGTTGGAAGAGCTGATCATGGGAATGGTGCCCGGCGAAACGAAGGAAGGCGAGGTCA
>JBDTQP010000157.1:0-7196 GCA_039932125.1 Gemmatimonadota bacterium | reverse complement strand
CTTCGATTCCAACACCGGACGTCCAACTGCGGAGGCTGTAGGCGGCGGCCCCCTCAAGCGTGCTGGTTTCTGCGATCGCACGATAGGCCGCATAGCCCATGTAACTGGTCCGGGATTCCTGCCGCCCCTTGGGCTGCTCGACATCGTAGAAGCGAACCAGCTGATCAGGATGGACGACGTGGTCTGGTCCACGAAGCAGGAGCCGATCCACCACTGAAAAGATGGACGCGTTGGCCCCGATGCCGAGGGCCAGCGTCAGCACGACAAAGAGCGCGAGCATTGGCTCCCGACGGAGACCTCGAAAGGCGAAGCGGAGATCCTGTCGTATCGAATCGAGGCGCTCGAGTCCCGCCGCCCGGCGCACTTCGTCCTGGTAATATGCGGTGCTGCCGATCTTCCGGCGGGCGGCATAGGTCGCTTCCTGCGGGTCGACGCCGCTACTCAGCTGACTCTCCATTTCCATCCGCCGGTGAAACTCCATTTCGGCGCTGAGATCTTCCTCAAATTGCCGGCGGCCCAGCATGGTCTGAAGGCGATGACGCCACGAGTCGATCCAGGACATGGTTCCTCCGTTCAGCCGGCCATGATGCGTGCGATCGCGAGGGCAACGCGGTCATAGAGCGCCGACTTTTCACCGAGGTGTTTTCGTCCGCTTGCGGTGATCGTGTAGTAGCGGGCTTTTCGATTGGTCGGTGTCGTTGCCCATTTCGAAGTGACCCAGCCCTTCTGCTGGAGGCGCTCCAGCGCGGGATAGAGTGAGCCCTGCTCGACCCGAAGCACCTCCTGGGAGAGCCGTCCGATGTGCTGCGCGATGCCGTAGCCGTGCATCGACTGGGCGCTCAGTGTACGCAGAATGAGCATGTCCAGGGTGCCCTGGATGAGCTCGGCCCGGCTGGGCTGTTCGGATGCCATGGAACGACCACCTTATGTAGAGGCTCTACATGTGGGACGTCAATATATACGTCAGGGTTTCAGATTCGGTCAAGGTGCCGCTACTTTTCGCCGGCGTATGATCAATCATGGTGATGGCACCCGGCGTGATCTGTTTCGCAACGCCGTGGGTGACTGGTTCGACAGGATGCTGGCGTCGGCGGAGGAGCGGGTTGTTGTCCGCAAGTATTTTCGCCCGCCAGGGGCGCTTCCCGAGGTCGGCTTCCTCGCGGCCTGTACCCGGTGCGGAGACTGCATCAGCGTCTGTCCCGTCCGCGCGATCATCAAGGTTTCGTCCGATGGCGGTTTTGCCGCGGGGACACCGTACATCGATCCATCCATGCAGGCCTGTGTCGTCTGCCCGGACATGCCCTGCGCCCGGGCCTGCCCCACTGAGGCCTTGACCGTTCCGCCAGATCTCTGGTCCGGCCTGAGTATGGGGACGCTTGAGCTGGACCCCAGGCGATGCATCACCTTCGAAGGAACCGAGTGTGGTGTGTGCGCGAGGGCGTGTCCGGTCGGTAGTGCAGCCATCGCGATGGACGATGGCGGTCATCCCGTTCTTCGCATGGAAGGGTGTGTGGGGTGCGGTGTCTGCGTTCGCGCCTGCGTCACGCATCCCTCGTCGCTAACTCTTTCAATGGTGGAGCGCTGATGCCCGAGGTTCCTTATCGCGTGGACAAACCGTGGGGCTATGAGCTGGTGTGGGCCCGGACCGATCGGTACGTCGGCAAGATTCTTCACGTCAAGGCGGGGCATGTCCTCAGTCTCCAGTATCACAACAAGAAGGACGAAACGATGCACGTGTTGAGCGGCGAGCTGATTCTCCGTACCCGTCCGGGCACCGAAATCGTCGAACGCCGCTTCAAGGCCGGCGAATCCGTTCATATTCCCGCGCCCCTGGTTCACCAGATCGAGGCCGTGCAGGACAGCGACGTGCTGGAGGCTTCAACGCCCGAGCTCGATGATCTGGTCCGACTCACCGATCGTTATGGAAGGAGCTGATAAATGCAGGTGATCATTCCGCTGGCCGGGAAGGGCACTCGACTGCGCCCCCACACACACCTGAACCCCAAGCCCATGCTCAAGGTGGGTGGCCGTCCTGTCATGGACTGGGTGATGGATCGACTCAAGGGACTCGATGTTTCCGAGTTGATCTTCATTACGGGCCATCTCAAGGAGCAGGCCGAGGAGTATTCGCGCGGCCGGTATGGCATTCCATCCCGCTACATCGAGCAGAAGGTGCAGGACGGTACCGCTGGAGCGATCAACCTGGCACGGCCGTACGTGAAGGAGCCGATGCTGATCATTTTCGTAGATACCGTGTTCGAAGCCGATCTGACGCTTATCAACCGGTTCCAGGGCGACGGTATCATCTGGGCAAAGGAAGTGGACGACTACCAGCGATTCGGCGTCGTGGTCACCGATAAAGACGGGTACATGACGAAGATCGTCGAGAAGCCCTCCACTCCTATCTCCAAGCTTGCCAACATCGGTCTCTATTACATCAAAGACGTCGACACGCTGTGGAAGGGGATCGACCACACGCTCACGTCCGCCCCTAACAAAGGCGAGTATTATCTCACCGATGCTTTTCAGTACATGATCGACCAGGGAAAGAAAATTCTCACCGCCGAGGTCGGTGGATGGTACGATTGCGGCAAGCTTGACACCCTGCTCGAGACCAATGAGATCCTGCTCAACCAGGGGGCCGCGCGCCGGCGCGAGTTTCCCGGCGTCACGATTCATGACCCTGTCTATATCGAAGATGGCGTGATCCTCGAGCGAAGCGAGATCGGGCCCAATGTGAACCTCGAGGCTGGGGCAGAAGTCCGCGATAGCCGTCTCTCGCATACCATCGTTGGTGCGAAGAGCGTCATCAGTAAGTCGACGCTCACCCGATCCATGCTGGGAGAGCGGGTGATGATGAGCGGTTTTTCCGGCACGGCCAGTCTCGGCGCTGACAGTGACGTCAGCGGGTCCTGATGATCACTGGGCGAGCCTGACTCGCCCCCGTGGTCTGCCATCCTTCCCGCCTGTGGGCCCGCCGCCTTACCTTGATGTATGAACCACGCCGATCTCATCTTCGACTGGAACGCGGAACCGTCTGACTTCGAGTACGGGCGCTGCCGCGTTCAGCTCAACGACGAAACGCTGCGCGACGGTCTGCAGTCACCCTCGGTCATTGATCCGCCAATGTCCGCCAAGGTGGCACTGCTCCACCTCATGGCCGATCTGGGTATCCATTCGGCGGATATCGGCCTCCCTGGTGCCGGTCCCCGCGCCGTCGAGCAGGTGCGCACGCTCGCACGGGAGATCGTGTCGGCGAAACTCCCCATCGAGCCGAACTGTGCCGCCAGGACCATCGTTAAGGATGTCGAGCCGATTGTTCGCGTCAGCCAGGAAACAGGGATCGCCATCGAAGCGGCGACGTTCATCGGATCATCCGCCATTCGCCAGTATGCCGAGGACTGGAGCCTCGATCGCATGCTCCGGTCGAGCGAAGAGGCGGTGACGTACGCGGTGAAGGAAGGTCTTCCTGTCATGTACGTGACTGAAGACACGACCCGAGCCAGGCCGGAGACGCTCAAGGCACTCTATGGTGGAGCTATCTCCTGGGGCGCGCGGCGACTCTGTATCGCGGACACGGTTGGGCACGTGACCCCGAACGGTGTTCGCAACCTGGTCAGATTCATCAGGGAAGAGATCATCGCACCCTCCGGTGAAACGGTAAAAGTTGACTGGCACGGCCACCGCGATCGCGGACTCGGCTTTGCGAACTGCCTTGCCGCCATCGAGTCAGGCGTAGATCGGGTGCACGGAACCGCCCTGGGAATCGGGGAGCGCGTGGGGAACGCGGAGATGGACCTGCTCCTCGTCAATCTCAAGCTCCTCGGCGCGCACCAGCATGATCTGTCAAAGCTCGCCGAGTATTGCCGGCTCGCCGCAGAGTCGACCGGCATGCCGATTCCCATCAACTATCCAGTCGTCGGCTTCGATGCGTTCCGCACGGCGACGGGGGTTCACGCCTCCGCGATCATCAAAGCCAAGCAAAAGGGTGACCTGTGGCTGGCGGACCGAGTCTATTCGAGCGTTCCCGCGACGGAGTTCGGCCTCTGCCAGCTGATTGAGATCTCGCCCCTTTCCGGACTCTCCAATGTGAAGCACTGGCTGGGCGAACATGGCTACGATGCGGAAGACACCGCGATGAGCCAGGCCCTGTTTCAGGCGGCAAAAACCGCTGACCGGGTGCTCACGGAGGCGGAGTGCCATGCCCTGATCGCAACGGTCCAGCGTGATGCGGCACGGACCGATGTCCAGCACTGACAGCGTTTACCGCTCCTACTTCGATCTCCGCTGGCATTTCAATCCTGCTGCCGCAACCGAGGCGGGCGTCACCGGTCAGAATGCGCGACTGGGCGACTTTGATGAAGATTCGATGCGGGCGCACATGGCCGCCTTTCGCTCGATGGACTTCGCGATAGAAGCCCTGGAAGTCGACGACGTTGACGCGGAGATCGATCGGACCGCGTTGCTGAATGAGGTGCGCTCCACGATTTCCCGCTTTGAGGTGGAGCAGCCGCACGTCAAAAACCCCGCCTTCTGGCTCTCCCATCTGTACCAGGCACTGTATGGCTTGATCGACCGGCAGGAAGCGCCGGCCGACCAGACCGCTTCTGATATTCTCGCTCGTCTTCGAGCGACACCCGCATTCCTTGCAGCCGCACAGGACACCATCCGGGATCCCGCACCGATCCTCCTCGACACCGCGACCGCGATGATCGATGGCGGGGAGGACCTGATCACCCAGATGGCCAGGTTCTGCCAGCAGGTTCCGAGCGTGGAGATCGGGGAAGTGGATGCCGCCGCGACGGAAGCCGAGGCTGCCCTCACGCGTTTCGGTCTCGCGCTCAAGTCCGAGCTGGCTACCAGTGAAGACATTCATGGCTTCGCCATCGGCGAAGAGCAGTTCAATCACAAGCTGCACTTCGAGTACGCCCTGCCCGGCTCGGCGCCGGAGCTCTGGCGCTACGGGATGCACCTGGTCGATGAAATCGAGGCCAGCCTCGCGCGACTGGCGAACGCGATTGATCCGGGGGTAAGCTGGCGCGTGGTGGCCGACCGGCTCCGGCAGGACTCGCCAGTGCCGCCCAATGCCATCGAGAGCTACCGGGACGAGATGAACAGGGCCCGGGAATTCGTGGCGGACCGCGCGCTGATGGCTCTTCCGGCGGCGCCGCTCGAGGTGCTGGAGACACCGGAGTTCCTCCGTCCGCTGGTTCCCTTTGCCGCCTACTCGCCTCCCGGTCCTTTTTCCAGCGACCGCTCGGGGCGCTTTTACGTCACCCCGCAACCAGAGCGCGCGGGCCGTCGTTCCAGCCGCTCATCGCATGAGATTCCCGGCATCGCCCTGCACGAGGGAAATCCCGGACATCACCTGCACATGCTGACCATGCAGGCGCTGCCGTCGCTCGTTCGCCAGGTGCTCTGGAGTCCGCTGACGGTTGAGGGATGGGCGCTTTACTGCGAAGATATGATGGGGGATGAGGGATTTTATGAGGATCCTGCCGACCAGTTCTTTCAGCAGCTGCACCTGCTTTGGCGCGCGGTCCGGATCATCCTCGATATCGGTTTGCATACCCGCAACATGTCACCCGCGGCAGCCGTGCTGTATCTGATCGAAAAGGTTCCGATGGATCCAGCCGAAGCCGCCGCCGAGGTGCGACGCTACTGTGGCGCCCCGACGTATCAGCTCTGTTACGCGGTGGGGCGGCGGGAAATCCTGGCGCTTCGAGACTCCTACCGCGGGCGAGCCGGAGCGGATTTCTCTCTGCGCGAATTCCATGACGAGTTCCTGCGGTACGGCGGGCTTCCGGTCTCCCTCGCACGATGGGGCATGGGCCTGGCGGAGGATCGCTGAACGTTCTGCGCGGCGGATCGGAAAAATTGACCGATTCGTTCTAGTATTTCTGTAACAAGATCATCATATTACATCGTGCACCTGTCACATCCCCATGTTTCCTCCGCGGTCGCGTAAGGATCAGCACGATGAAAATCACCGTTCTGACCTATCTCGACAGCGTCGATGAAGAGTCCAAAGACTACGACCCGGTCGTTCTCCAGGTCGGGCGGGCGCTTCGTCGGCTGGGCCACCGGGTTTCTCTCCTCGGTGTGCACGGCGATGTCCGGCGCCTCGTGCTCGGGCTCTCCCGAAGAAAACCGGACCTCATCTTCAACATGATGGAAATGTTCGCCGACAACATGTTCGGCGACATTGCCGTTACGGGTATGCTCGATCTTCTCGGACTCCGCTACACGGGTTGCGGCCCGGGAGAAGCCTACCTCACCCAGGACAAGGCGCTCACCAAGAAGATTCTCGCTTTCCACGGGATCCAGTATCCCCAGTTCGCCGTCTTCTCCCAGGCGTCCGACCTGGAGATGGTCGGCAACCTGCGCATGCCGCTCTTCATCAAACCGCTACGCGCCGATGCCTCTATCGGGATTGATGCCAAGTCCCTCGTGTCGGACATGAAGGCCCTGATGCGTCGCGTGTCGGTCATCCACGACGAGCTGAATGACTCAGCACTGGCCGAGGAGTACATCGATGGGCGGGAGTTCTATGTGGGGGTGATCGGCAACCAGAATCCGCAGGCGTTGCCGCCGATCGAGCTGGATTTCTCCGGTTTTCCCGAGGGCGCGCCCAAGGTGCTCGATAACCAGGCGAAATGGGACGAGGATAGTGCGCAGTACCAGGGAACCAAGTCGGTGATTGCCTCGCTGCCGGACGAACTCCGGGCCCGGTTGCAAAAGGTATCAGTCGATGCCTACCGAGCGCTCCGCGTGCGCGATTACGGCCGCGTCGATCTGCGGCTCACCGATACCGGCGAAATCTATGTGCTGGAGGTGAATGCGGGGTGCTACCTGGCGAAGGACAGTGAATTTGCGATGGCGGCCGATGCGGCGGGAATCGAGTATACGAACCTGATCAAGCGGATCGTGGACCTGGCCTGCGAGCGGTACAAGCATTCGGGGAATGCAATAGCAACCGTAGAAAAGTAGGTGTGAGGTTTGAGGTGTGGGGTGTGAAGCCTGAGTCGGCCTTTTAGGCTGGCTGAGCAGAACCGCCCGGTACCGTTCGACGCTTGAGACTCATGCGAAGTGCCGTAAGCATCCTGCTCGTCTCGCCGGATTTATGCAGTGCTTCCTCAACAAGTCCGCTGGGCACCAGTTTCAAACGTTTGACCAGCTCAAGGTGGCTCTCCGTC
>JBDTQP010000156.1:0-7225 GCA_039932125.1 Gemmatimonadota bacterium | reverse complement strand
TCGCGCCGGTAGTCTCGACGGAGAGGGAACACTGCTGGTCCCGATGCTGCCGAGGGCCTCCTGCAGGCTCACCACCTGGTCCATCATGGTCCAGCGAAGCAGAAGCGTCTCGACCATGAGGCGAGGATTCGCGCTTCGCCGGATGCCGACTTCCTGGTCGGAGAGCAGCTTGAGCATCCGCAGGACGTCACCCGGCTCGAGCTGTGTCTTGTAGTAGTCGAGTTGCTGGCGCATGGCTTCGGTGAGCCCATCGGGTTCGGCACCCACCTGAAGCATGAGCAGCGCCCGGAGCATCTCGGCCGCGCCGTTCATGAACTCGCCAAGGTCCGCTCCGCTTTCAAGCAAACGATCGATCAGCGGGAATACACCCTCGGGTCTGTGCTCCGCGACGAGCGCCAGCACTCCGGCATAGAGCTCATCATCAACCAGACCCAGGATCTCGCGAACACCCCGGACGGTCAGGGTGCCATCACCGAAGCTGAGACACTGGTCGAGAACGGAGAGCGCGTCACGCATCCCGCCATCAGCGCCCCGAGCGATGAGCGTAAGCGCATCGTCCTCGACTTGAATTCCTTCGGCCTTCGCCACTTCGCGAAGCCGGTCCTTGATTGCCGCGGGTCCTATCCTTCGGAAATCGAAGCGTTGCAGACGAGACATGACCGGTGCGGCGGCCTGCGCGATTTTCTGTGGCTCCGTCGTCGCAAATACGAAGACCACTCCCGGCGGCGGCTCCTCCAGGATCTTGAGCAGTGCGTTCCAGGCTTCCCTGGTGAGCATGTGCGCTTCGTCAACGATGTAGACCTTGTAGTGGCCAGGGGTTGAGGCGGCATACATGGCACGCTCGCGGAGCTCCCGGGCATCATCGACGCCGCGGTTGCTCGCCGCGTCAATTTCAACCACATCGAGGTTGGCGGACCCGGACCATATTCGCGTGCAGTTGCCGCATTCGCCACAGGGTTCGCCTGGCGTATCGATCTGCTCCTTCCGCTCACAGTTGAGCGCCATCGCGAGGATGCGAGCGGCCGTCGTCTTGCCGACACCACGCGGACCGGTGAGCAGATAGCCATGACCCACCCGGTGATTCGCAATGGCGCCGCGCAACACATTGGCGACATGGTCCTGGACAATGAGATCGGAAAACCGGCGGGGACGGTATTTACGCGCGAGTGCTATGGCCATGCTGGAAGATAAGCGTGTTACGGTAAACGGTGAACGGTATGCGGTATACGGGCCTGAACGCGCGGATCACATTGCCACACGCCATACGGCATTAGTTGAAAAAGCGATCGCCGATATGGGATCAGCCTTGTAAGGGGTAGGCGGTAAGGGGTAAGAAGCCCTGATACGACGGATCACATTGCTGAGCCATACGCCATGGGCTCAAAAAGCGATCAACGATCAGCAATGCGTGGAATCTTACGATGCACGGAGAGAGGAGAGTGCCCCAGGCACCCCGAAGCGACATCAGACATCGCTTAGCGCTGCTACCGGCAAGGTCCTGACGCGGTTCGCGCACCGACGCCCTCCGGACCTGGGGCACCCCAAACATAATCGTGCCGGACTCAACGACAACTGTCAGGGTCGCGGCTGGACGGTGACGCGGAATTCCGCTCGGGCTTCGAGCCGGGCCCCATGGTAACCGTTGGCGCCGACCGGAAAGTCATTTCGGGGGCCTGTAATGCTGGAAACAAATGTCGCCTACCTTCTCAGCTGGTCGAATCGAAGATTGAGCACCGGGTACTCCCGCCAGTCCTTATAGTCGAAATGCCACCACTCTTCCGGGTTGACGAAGAAATCCTGTGTCTCCATGGCTCGCCGCAGCAGCTCACGGTGCCAGCGCTGGAGCGACGTTCCACCGGGATAATCGGAGAATGATCGTGGAGTCGACTCGTCATAGGTGCCCGTCATCTCGACCGGTTGCCCGGTGCGAAGATCGTACAGAGTAAGATCTACCGCGGCGCCGCGGTTGTGCCGGGAACCATTCGCGGGGTTGGCGACAAGCCAGTGGATCGAATCCGGCACGGCGTCCCAGAATGATTTCGTCACATACCAGGGGCGGTAGGCATCGTGGATGAGCAGGCCATAGCCCTGGCCCTTGAGCCACTGGTGTGCGCGGAGCAACGCCAGCGCCGCCGGTCGTTGCATGAAAGCGTGGGCCTCAGGATAGAAAACCGTCCCCGCAAAATTATTGGTTGTTGCATACCGGATCTCGTAATGAATCGTGCTGTCCAGAGTCGCGAGCTCAACGAGGTCCGGTGCGCGGAGCCCCGGGGGTTGGGACGGGGGCGTTGCGTCGAGAGCTTCACGAATGAGATCGGGAACCGGGCGCACGGGCGTGATTTTCAGCTGGGAGCCGTCGCTGGGGCCAACCGAGCGGCGGGGAAAATACCTGCCGCTCAGGGAAAGGCCCTCGACCTTGCCATCGTGTCCTTTTCGGAAAACAATCCGCTCACCTGCGTACCTGTCCGAATCAAGGACCTCAAAGGACGCTTCAGACCTCTCCGCCAGAGACCCCATCGAAAACCAATCGATGAGCACATGAAGCTCCCCGTGATCCTCAAGGACATACAAGTTATTGTAGTCCCACCCATACTCTCCAATCAGTGGCGCCCACTGCCGGGCCACTGGCGGTGGCCGGGGTTCATAGCGACGAGGGAAGGACCCTGACCCGATCAGGGTGATACTGTTGCTATCCTGCTGGAGCAATTGCGCGCCGAACCCAAGAGCATCATCCACAATCAGAGTGTCGCCGCGGCTGCGGAGCATCCGGGGAACTCCTCCGCTATAGAGAAGTTCCAGATCACCCATGCGTCCGCGGATTTCGAGGTCGGCAATTCCGCTGTAGTGTCCGACGATCCCATGGCGGGAAGAGAGCTCTGCGGGGGTGGTCATGATTGGCTCGGGAATTGGATTTCCCCGCCTGGCTGCAACCGCAGCCTCGATGGTGAAATCCGCAATTCTGCTGAGGACAGCCGAGGACTGGTCCAGGTTGCTCGCCACCACCACGCCGGGACCGCCATCGGTGTGCGCGTCAACAGCAATTGAATACCCGGGAGCCTCGCCGACGTTTCGAAGGATCCGCACTTGATTGAGCTTCCGCATTTCCTGTCGGAAAGCCCCATCCCGTTTGTCGCCCCGTGATGATCGTTGCGCTATTTCCAGTTGCTGTAATGACCCGGCGCTCAGCATCGGCCTGCCGCTGTCAGACGGCATGAGCCCATTCAACAGATGCGCCAGATCGATCACGGTCGATGAAAGACCCGCGGCCGGCGCAATACCCTGGGAGAAGACAGGTGCAGGGAACCGGCGGCCATCGACGGTGCGCATGGTACCTTGAGCCCACCGCTGTCCGCCGGGAGTGGCGGTGAAAGACGATGCTGCCATACCGAGGGGATTAAACACTCTCTCGGTCATGAGCTGGGCAAAGGGATGGGCCGCTACTCGTTCCAGCAAATATCCCAGTACGGCGATCCCGGAGTTGGAAAGAACCATGCGGTCACCCGGCCGAAAACCCTGTGATTCACCGGGTGAGGAGAGCAGCGACGTGCGGTTGAGGCTTTCAACAACCTGGGAGAGCGTGGTCGGGCGCGAGTCAGAGGAGCCACCGACCGGAGGCTCCCGCACTAGCCCGGAACGATGGGTCAGCAGATGCCTGACAGTGATGGCGGCCGAATTCCCCTCCGGGTGAAACTCCGGCAGGTATTGCCGGACGGGTGCATCAAGAGCAAGGCGACCGTTATCAGCTTCCTGCAGGACAACTAAATCGGTTACAAGATCGGAGAGAGTCCCCACCCGATAGATCGTCGAAGCGGTCGCTGGTATGCTATCAGGCCGCGCCAGGCCGAACCCGCGGGCCCACACGATCCTTCCGCTGTCCATCACAGCGATGGAAATCGCCGGGATTTTCTTGTCACGCATTTCGTGATCGATGAGTCGGGAGATCGCCCGCGCCGCGGAGAGATACCGGGGCGAGGCGGCCACCGAATCCTGACCAGCCGCTTGTGCGGTGATGCCCAGCGTCAGCAGGAGGACGCAGGAGCCCTTGAGCCATTTCATGACATGACCGCGGCCACTCTCATTCCAGAAGCGGCCATCTGATTTCTCCAGGAAAAATCCCGACAGGATGTCACACCTCATGGGAGTATGACCTTATGGCAGCGGAGGAAAACAACTGGCGAGCCATCCTTCGCGGACCGGATCGGCGAATGAGCAGACAGTAGACGGCAGAGTTTCGCTGGTGACGCTCAGCGACCGGTTCCGAAGAGCACCGCGTTGGTCACCAGCTTCGCGGTACCTCGCCAGAAGGCGCGGTACAGGGGGTTATCGGCGAAGAGCACCACGTGACCGCTCCCCACACTCTCTACCGCGACCCAGACCGACCCGCGAAGCAATTTTTCCGTGTTACCCGGCCAGGCGAAGCCCGCCAGCGTGAGATTATCTCCCACGAATGCGACGGGATTATCACCCTTCTGGGATGGGGTCAGCAGGCTGCTCGTTGCCATGAACACGGGGAGCTCATTCCGCTCATATCCCAGGGTCAGCCAATGTGTGCGATCAAGCGTCGCCCGGAAAATGGCCCCGGGTATGTACTCGGCCGTAAGACTTCCGCTTGCCGAAGGTGAGACGAGCGGTGGCGCCGGAAACGAGGTTGCACTCAGCGTGGTATCCTTGGCTGTCTTGTTCTTGTCGTCCTCCGATGGCCCGACATCTTTCACGGTCGTAAGTCCCAGTTCCTTCCGACTCAGCAATCCGTTCGCATCACCGATGCTGACGATCAGCCCACCATCATCAACCCACGCTTTGAGCCGTTCGGCGCCGCCATCCCCCAGCTCGTTATACAGGCGACCCGGTGAGCCCGATGGAAGGATGAGCACGTTATAACGATCGAGCTCGATTCTATTGATGGCCTGCATGGTGACGGGCGTGACCGGGTAGTGGAGCTCCTGCTCGAAGTAATACCAGAAATCGCCGAAGGTCGACTGGTCGCTCCCCACGTCGCCCACGAGCAGAATGCGCGGGGTCTTGAGACTCATGACCACCTCGCTGCCGACGCCGACCGCGCCGGTATCGGCAAACGCCGAGGCCACCGCCGTAACCCGGACGCCGGCATCGCGTGCGAGCGCGGCAATGCGCTCGTGCACGGTGGCCGGATTTCGCTGCACCCGAACCACGAAGGTTCCCTGCGGATAGGAAATGCCATCGGCTACCAGTGGCTGGGTTGCCACAGCGACTTTGAAATTTTCCCCGAGCAGGGCCAGGGCAAGCCGAGCTCCGGATTCCGCTCCGTTGGTGAAGACGTATGCGGACTGGGCGCGGCCCGACACCGAACCCGAGGGCAGGCTATCGGTCGCGGCGACATGATCTCCTGTCGCCGCGGTAGCATCGTCAGTCCACCAGGCATCAAGACCCAGCGTGAGCGGAAGGGTCCACGCGGTGATGTCGTAGAAGGCATAGCCTTCGTGATCGGCCTCTTCTCCCCGAATCTTGTTGCGCTCGAAGCGGGCAAGCTGGGTCTTCACAAACGTGGAATCCATGGACGCCTTGGGCTCGAGGATCGCGGTCGCAAGGCGGCCCTCGGGTTGGGCGAGATCGACAAGGTAGCTTCCGGCTGGAAAGGTGCGCCGGGCAGCGGGGCCACCGAGATAGGAGGACGCGTGAAGCGAAGTCATGGGGGCGGTGGTGCGCACAACGTCTACGCCCTGCCGAGTGAGCAGGCGAGCGAGCCAGAGCGCCCTCGCCGGATCCGGATCCGGCGAGAACACCACTCGCTTCAGCGATCGCCCGCGCGCTTCGGCCATCCCGGAAGCATGGAAATCGTAGTAGTCACGCAGCAATTCCGACCGATTGGCGGCAGCGGTGGCTAGGGTCGCGAGGGAGGCGATGTAGTGATGGGCGATGCCCATCTCGAGCGTCATGTAGGTGCCGTCATCCTTCCGCTTCTTGAGCTCGGGACCACCATCGCTCTCGAACGTCATGCCGATCGCCCCGCTCATGGTCGGCCACTCGTCGATGTATCCCGGGTAGAAGAAATCGAACACATCCCGGACGTAATACTGCCAGCCGAAGGCGTCGAAAGCTCCGCCATTACTGCGCCCGAATCGTTCAAACCACTTGAAGGTGTTCGCCGGCAGATTCTGGTTGGTCGCCTGCGTCACCGGCGGGAAGAAGTACTGATCGGTGGTGCTGTGCAGATCGGCCACTACCTGGGGCCGCCATCGTGTCATGACGCCGACGAGCGCGCGGGTTTCCAGCTGAGATTGCGCGAGCAGATCGCGGTTCATGTCGAAGCGGTAGTGATTGTATCGACCCCAGATGCTCCAGGGCTCGGTTTGCTCCATCGCGGCGGGATCATCAGACCCGACCGCGACGGAGTTGTACCACGCGGCGAAACGCTCGTGCCCGTCCGGATTCTGCGATGGGTTGAGCAGAATCACCGTGTTCTTGAGAATATCGAGCGTCGCGGGCTCCTCACTGGCGAGGAGCTGATATGTCGTCTGCATGACCGCTTCAAACCCGGCGGGCTCGTTGCCATGCACCGAGTGATTCAGCAGGACAACGGCGGGAGTGCGATCGGCGAGATCGCGGACCTGGGATGCGGCCGTTTTTCCGGGATCGGCCAGGGCGAAAATATTGCCATGAATTTCATCGAGCCGCGCGAGATTTTCAGGGGAGGAGATGATCAGGAGGCGCATCACCCGCCCTTCAGCGGTCCGGCCGATGATTTCCGTGCGCACGCGGTCCGGCGCCGCCTGGATCAGCCGATCGAGCACCTGTTGCTGCTGGTGATACATCGTATGCTGCGCGCCAACCCGGTACCCGAGCAGGCTCTCAGGCCGGGGCACCGCGGCGCGGTACGGCCCGCGGGCATAGAAATCGAACTCCTGGGCCGCGAGCTGGGCCGGGAGCAGCATCAGAAACGAGCAGATGAGAAATCGGCGCATGATTCTTCGGGCTGAGGTGAGCTGTCGAACACTGAGTGCCAGGCAGCCGGACGGCGTGCCGCCAGGCCCGGAGACCAGCGGCGGAGACACGCGATGTGGTCGAGATAAGCGAAAGGTAGATACCCGATACTTCGTTTGCTATCGAGGTTTTCTGCCGCCGGGCCGCACTGATATCATGCTGCGTTCAGCCGCCTAGGTGAGGATCGCCTGCTGTTCCTGCTGACGGGCGCGGAGGTCCCAGGTTTCGGCCACGACGCCACCCAGAAGAAACACGACCGACGTGT
>JBDTQP010000155.1:0-7309 GCA_039932125.1 Gemmatimonadota bacterium | reverse complement strand
GCCGGCTTTGGCCCGGACTACAAGGTGCCCGGGCTGCCGCATCGCACCGGCCACGGGATCGGACTGGATGGCCACGAATGGACCAATCTCGTTCGCGGCAACATGACCAGGCTGGCACCAGGCATGTGCTTCAGCGACGAACCGATGATCGCGATTTACGGAGAGTTCGGTATCCGGCTCGAAGACTGTTTCTACATGACAGAAAATGGCCCCGTCTTCTTCACCCCGCAGAGTCCCGCTATCGATCAGCCCTTCGGCACATGATACTTTTCGGCCGTTGCGCGGCTTCCCGCAGACCTCCATTTTAAGGTCCATTTCCCGCGAGCATGGGCTACGGCTTCGCGTTGCCGAACTTGAAGTGCTGCGGACTCCACATCAGCGGTGGCATCCCGGACCGTGCGCTTTTGTCAGGAAATTCCCGACAGGTGGGGGACGTATGAGTCGCTTTGTGATTCGCCGGAACAGCAGGCGCCGGATACATCTTCCAGGCGTCGGGACTGCCGGATTGCTGCTCCTGATCTTCGCGGCGAAGCCAGTCAGTGCTCAAGCCGATTCGTCGGATCGCGATTTTACGACGCTGGATATCGAAGATCTTGCCCGGGTCCGAATCACTACCGTTTCGCGAAAGCCGGAGCCGATCGGGAAGGCCGCTGCGGCGATCACGGTGATTTCGCGGGAAGATATCCGGCGGTATGGCGCTTCGACCCTTCCGGAAGTTCTTCGCCTCGTTCCCGGCCTCCAGGTAGCCCGAGCGTCAACCCGGGATTTCGCGGTCAGCTCTCGCGGATTCAATGATCTCACTACGAACAAGATGCTGGTGCTTATTGACGGCCGAGCCGTCTACTCGCCGCTCTTCGCTGGCGTAACCTGGGAAACCCAACGAGTTAACCTGCGCGATGTCGATCGGATCGAGGTCATTCGCGGGCCTGGCGCGACACTCTGGGGTTCGAATGCCGTCAACGGCGTGATCAACATCATCACTCGTACGAGTTCCGAGACTCTCGGCGGAGAAATCTCCAGTTCATTCGGCACCGCCGAGCGCTATGGGGCAAATGCCCGGTATGGCGCACAAGTGAATCCGGGATTCGCTTTCCGGGTCTATGCGACGGGCTATCACGAGTCCGTCACCGAGACGACCAGCGGGCAGAACATTCCTGACGGCTGGGGAACAGGGCAGGGAGGCTTCCGGGCAGACTGGTCCGGCTCTTCCCGTCATTCGTTCACTTTGCAGGGAGATATCTACGCTGCGGGAGGCGAGCAGCTTGGCCTGATTCCCACACTGAATTCGCCCTTCCTGGTGCCTGTCACCGGAGACTACAAGGCAACCGGCTTCAATCTGCTCGGGCGCTATCAGCGCACGATATCCGATCGCTCGGGTATCGTCCTGCAGGTCTACTTCGATCGCTCGACGACAGACAAACCCGGCGTGTACGGTAACATTGGCGTGAGCACCGGCGACATCGATATGCAGTACCGGCGTACCATTGGAACGCGGCATGATGTCATCGCAGGCCTGGGGTACCGCCTGATTCACGATCATATCGAAAACGCTTTTCCCGTCGAGTTTATTCCCCAGGAACGAAACATCAGCCGGGTCACTGGTTTTGTTCAGGACGATATCCTGCTGGTTCCGAACCACTTTGCCGTAACTATCGGAACCAAGTTTGAGCACAATCATTACTCGGGGACCGAAGTACAGCCCAATGCCCGTTTTCTCTGGACGCCAACCGTTACCAGCACGGTCTGGGCAGCCGTTTCTCGCGCAGTGCGTAGCCCGTCGCGGGTGGATGAGGATGTGATCAGCCGGTTCGTGTTCGACAATCAGGGAACGACCACGATCGTCGAAGCAACGGGCACTCACCATTTCATCTCCGAAGAAATGGTGGCCTATGAGCTGGGCTACCGGGCAAGCCCGCACGAACACGTCTTTCTTGATCTCGCCACTTTCTACAACGACTACGATCACCTCCGTACTCTCCGGCCCAGTACACCGTTGGCGCAGGGTCCCAACGTGGTGATTCCCTTACTGATCGAGAACCAGGGAAAGGGACAGACATATGGTGGTGAGGCATCTCTGACCCTTCAATTCGTTCCTCGCTGGAGACTCCGGCTGGGATACGCGTATCTGCACATGGAAGTCCAGAAGCGAGCTGGTGCTCCGGCCGGTACCAGCCTTGATCCCGTGCCTGGCTTGAACCCCGAACACCAGGCCAGCGTCTGGTCATCCTTCGATGTGGCGCGCGGAGTCGACTTCGATGCCCTACTACGTTATGTGAGCCCGTTGCCAGGCGGAACGGCGCCCGATGTTCCCAACTATGTCACGGCCGATGCCAAGCTTGGTTTCGCACTGGGGAAACACTTCCGGTTGAGTCTGGTCGGCAGAGACCTGCTCCAGTCGAGGCATGTCGAGTTCAGGTCCCTTACCTACATTCCTGAGCAGCGCGCTATCCAGCGACGCGCCTACGTCGGCGTAGCCTGGGTATTCTGATCCCTCCACGGTGCTCACCCATCTCCCTCGTTTGCGCGTGATCTGGTTCAGCCGCGCCGCCGGCCTGCGAGTCGCCTGCCTGCTCGGGTGCGTCATGGGTTTTCCCAGGGCGAGCCAGGCCCAGGAGCGTTCCGTCGCCGCCGAAGAATCCTCGATTGAGTACCAGGTGAAGGCCGCCTACCTGCTCAACTTTACGCGGTATGTCGAATGGCCCCGCAGTGCCTTCAGCTCTGCCAGTGCCCCGCTGGACATTTGTATTTTCGGGGATGACCCGTTCGGCCTCGACCTCGATCGTGCCTCCGCCGACCGGTCAAGCGGCGGTCATCCGATCCGGGTCCGGCGCGAGCGGGAACGTTCCCGGCTCACCGGTTGTCACCTGGTATTCGTTGGAGAACGGGAGGGTCACCTCTATCCCGAGGTCGGGAAGCAGCTTACCGAGAAAGGCATGCTGACCGTGGGAAACAATGAACAGTTCGCCCGGGTTGGCGGCATCATCGGGTTTGTCATTGTCAATGAAACCGTGCGGTTCGTGGTTAATCTCGAGGCGCAGGATCGGGCGGGGCTTCGAATCAGCTCGCGGGTGCTGACGCTCGCGAATGCGCTCATTCCCGCCGCCGGTGGTGGATACTGATGCGATTTCGTGACCTTCCACTGCGCCGCCGGTTACGCCTCCTTGTGCTCGCCGCCAGCGCGATCGCGCTCATGATTGCGGGGGTGGGAGTTGTTATCTACGAGATCACCACTGTCCGGCCACGAGTGCTGCGTGACCTCGCCGCGCAGGCGGAGCTGGTGCGGGTGAACACGACGGCGGCGCTCCAGTTTCAGGACATGGAGGCAGCGCACGAGAACCTTGCCACGCTCAAGGCCAGGCGGGAGATCAGCGCCGCGGCCATCTATGATTCGGCCAGTACGCTCTTCGCCAGCTATGTGCAGGATGGCAATCAGCCGCTGCCTTTTACCTTTGTGCCGAAAACTGGAGCATCCTTCAGGGACGATCACCTGATCCTCACGGTCCCCATGCACCAGGACGGGCCGGACCGCACCGAAGGACCGGTCATCGGGTGGCTGATTCTGCGTTACGACTTTCCTCCGCTCTGGGCCCGGCTTCCCCAGTACACGCTGCTGGCAAGTGTCGTGATCCTTGCCTTGTTAACGGTTGCCATCGTCCTCTCCCGGTTTCTGGCCACCAGCGTTTCCATTCCAATTCTGTCCCTGGCGGAGGCCAGTCGCGCGGTTACCCACCGCGGCGATTATAGCCTTCGCGCGGTGAAGCATGGCGAAGACGAGATCGGGCGACTGACCGACGACTTCAACCAGATGCTCTCGACCATCCGAGAGCGGGAGGACGCTCTCGCTGAGAGTAATCGCCAGTTACTGGAAGCGATGGTGGCGGCGCGAATGACGAGCTGGGGATGGGACCCGGTGACCGGCGCGATGACTTGGGGAGGTCAGGAAGACCGCATTTTCGGACCGGAGGCGCGCCCGGCGAAACACGCATTCACGAGTTTTCTGGAGACGGTACATGTCGCCGATCGAGAATCACTCGAACAGGCGCTGTGGCACGCGGTGGAGGATGGCGCAGCCGCGTTGAACATGGATTTCCGGATCATTTCACCCGATGGACAGGTGCGTTGGCTGGCCATGAGTGGCGGCGCGGCGCGGGAGAACGGCGAACCAGGCCGGATGTTCGGGCTGGTGATGGATATAACCGAGCGGCGTCACCTGGAAGAACAGCTGGTGCAATCGCAGAAGATGGAAGCCATCGGCAGGCTCGCCGGTGGCGTGGCCCATGACTTCAACAACCTGCTCACCGGAATCCTGGGATACGCTCGCTTCGCCATGTCATCGCTCAAGCCAGGCGATCGCGTTCGAGAGGACATTGCCGAGATCGAGCGCGCCGGCATGCGTGCTGCGGCACTGACCGGGCAGCTTCTCTCCTACGCCCGTCGCCAGATGATTGCACCGAAGGTGACCAACCTGAATAACCTGGTCGGCGATCTCCAGCCGATGCTGCGCCGCCTGATCGGTGAAGATATCGAGCTCCTCGCGACCAGAGATCGCGATCTCTGGCCGGCCCGGGTAGATCCTGCCCAATTCGAGCAGGTGATTCTCAACCTCACGGTGAATGCGCGTGACGCGATGCCCCAGGGTGGGAGACTGCTGATAGAAACCAGGAATGAGATGCTGTCCGAGGAGGCGCTTCGGCATCCTGACGTCGCGCCCGGTTCGTATGTTGTCATGACCGTGTCGGATAATGGCACTGGAATGGATGCTGCCACTCAGGCTCGCATCTTCGAGCCATTCTTCACAACAAAGGAACAGGGCAAGGGTACCGGTCTCGGTCTCTCGGTCTGCTATGGAATTATCGCCCAGGCAGGAGGGCACATCGTGGTGTCCAGCGAAATTGATGTGGGCACAATCTTTACCGTGCTTCTTCCTCGCGCTATCATCGAGAATGACGACGGGAACACCGTCAGTTCAGAGCCAGAGCAGGCTTCGCATGGGGATGAAACGATCCTGGTGGTAGAAGACGAGCCTCTCGTTCGTAAGCTCGCGGTGCGCATCCTTGCTGCTCGGGGATACCGCATGCTTGAAGCCCAGGATGGCCCAGCCGCGCTGAGTGTGGCCGAAGCGCACGTCGGCCCCATTCACATTCTGGTGACGGATGTGGTCATGCCGGGGATGAACGGAAAAGAGCTTGCGCTGCTTCTCAGGAATCGCTACGAGTCGCTCCGGGTGCTTTACATGTCCGGATATGCCGAGCACGCCGTAGTGCAGCGCGGCGTGCTGGAAGATGGAATCGCCTTTCTCGCAAAACCTTTCGATCCGGCGCTCCTTTCCCGCATGGTGCGCGAGGTACTGGATAGTGGAAGGACGGCGGCTCCTTCCAGCTGACTGCTCCCCAGCTTTTTCCCGTCACGGTAACTGTGCTCGAAGTGCCTTGAGCACGGCGCTCAGCAGGACATCAGGCGGAATAGGCTTCTGCAGGAAGGGTCCGTGCTCGCCGAGCCGACCCCGGCCGAACACCGTGTCCTTGGGGTAGCCCGACATCCAGATGATTGGCACCTTGGGAAAGAGCAAGCTCAGTCGCTCCGCCAGCTCGGGACCGCCTACCACGGGCATCACGATGTCGCTCACGATGAGATCGACCTTGCCATCGATCTCCTGGAGTAACGCGAGAGCCTGTTCGCCCTCACTTGCCTGAAGCACCTCGAGTCCTTCGGATTCGAGTGTTCGCACCAGCACCTGCCGCACCATGTCTTCATCGTCTACTACCAGGACCCTCCCGGGCACACTCGTAATCGGCTCCTCCGCTGGAACCGGTGTTTGTTCGAGCGGCGGCGGCGCCAATGGAAGAAGAATGGTAAAGGTCGAACCCTCGCCGGCCACGCTCTCGGCCCAGATATGCCCCTGGCTCTGGGTCACTATCCCATCAACTGTTGCCAGCCCGAGCCCGGTGCCTTCGCCGACGGGCTTGGTGGTATAGAACGGCTCGAAGATATGGAGCAGGTGCTCGGGATCGATCCCCCGGCCGGTGTCACGCACGATCAGCTCGGCATATGTGCCCCGGCCAATTCTGGCTCGCGCCTTCGGGTTGAACACGCTGCTGCCGACGACCCGTGTCCCGGTCTGTACAGTCAGTTGCCCGCCATCCGGCATCGCATCCCGGGCGTTAATGACAAGGTTCATCAGCACCTGGAGCAGCTGGGTGCGATCGACCTGCACCCACTGTGGGTCGGGAGTGAGCTGAAGCTTCATCTCCTGGTTACTGCCGACGAGTCGCTGAAGCATCGGCTTGGTGTGGATGACGGCATCATTCAAGTCTACCGTCTCGGGGATCAGCACCTGCTGCCGGCTGAACGCCAGGATCTGTCGCGTGAGACTCGCCATTCGCTCGGCGGCATTCTGGATTTCGTTCACATCCCGACGGCCGTCCTCACTGAGCCCGGGATCACGAGCCACAAAGTCCACCAGGCCGGTCAGGGCATGAAGCTGATTATTGAAATCATGCGCCAGGCCGCCGGCGAGCTGCCCGATCGCTTCCATCTTGGCGGACTGGCGCAGCCGCTCTTCGATCTGTTTGCGCTCGCTCATGTCCACAAATGCGCCGGTGATGCCTATCGTGTCTCCTGTCGCATCGACCAGGGGATCCACGGTAAGGTCGTAGACGTGGTGAACTCCACCAAAATGGATGTTGATTTCATGGCGCTCGTGCTGGCGGCTCTCCAGCACGCGCCGTTTGATCGCCATCATCGCAGCCGCCTCTTCGGGGCGTTCCCAGAGCTCGGCATCGGTGTGTCCCAGCAATGGGAGATTGCTCAGTCCGAGACCGGGATCGTGAACCCAGGTGTAGCGAAGATCCCGGTCCTGGTTGAACACTGCGATTGGTGATCCCCTCAGCGCGGTGCGGAACCGCTCCTCGCTGAGCCTGAGCCCGTCTTCCGCCAGTTTCCGCTCGGTGATATCGATGGTGATTCCACTCATGCCCACCACAAAGCCCGTCGCGTCGGACGCGGACCGCCCGATTTCGGAGAGCCATCGTTCCCGTTGGGTCGGGTGCTTGACCCGGTAGACGATGTTGAGCTCGGTGCCGTCTCGAATCGCGCGCTGCGTTGCTTCGTCCATGGCGGCTCGGTCATCAGGATGCACCTGGTTCAGCCAGACGTCGTAGGTTGGCTCGACGCCTGGGGCGACTCCGTAAAGCTGGTAACATTCCTCCGACCAGCTGCCGGTGCGTCGCCGCACATCGTAGTCCCACGTGCCTGCGCGCCCGGCTCCAAGAGCCAGGCGCAGCCGCGCCTCGTTGTGCCGCAGCGCCTC
>JBDTQP010000154.1:0-7330 GCA_039932125.1 Gemmatimonadota bacterium | reverse complement strand
CTGCGACTCGTATTTGCCTTCAACCATGGTGAGGCCATCCGGGCTTTCACGGAAGCCGCTCGCCGGGACCCGGCCTGCGCCATCTGCTACTGGGGAATTGCACTGGCGTATGGCCCTCATGTGAATGCGCCGATGGATTCTGCGGCAAGCGTCGCGGCGTATAAGGCCTTGTCCAGAGCCGCCGAGCTGGCACCCGGGGCATCTCGCGCCGAGCAGGGGTACATACGCGCGCTCTCAGCACGATATGCCATGTCTCCGCCGCCAGACCGCTCGTCACTGGATTCCGCATATGCCAGGGCAATGGCAGAGCTCGCGCGCCAACATCCTGCCGACCTCGACGCCGCGACACTCTATGCCGAGTCCATGATGGATCTCCGGCCGTGGAATTACTGGAAAAAAGACGGGAGTCCGTACCCGGGAACCGAGATCATCATCGGCCAGCTGGAGCGGGTGATTGCTGCCGATCCCGACCACCCTGGCGCATGTCACTACTTCATCCATGCCGTTGAGGCGGTGAATCCCGCCCGGGCGATTCCCTGCGCCGAGCGACTCGCGTCCCTCATGCCCGGGGCAGGCCACATGGTGCATATGCCAGGGCACATCTACATCAGGGTCGGGCGATACAACGATGCCATTAATGCCAACGTGCATGCCGTGCATACCGATGAGAGCTACATCGCCGCGGAGCATCCGTCAGGTGTTTATCCCATGGGGTACTACCCGCATAACTACCATTTCCTGAGCTTCGCAGCGAGCATGGCCGGCAGGAGCGCGCAGGCGATTGACGCGGGTCGAAAGCTCTCAGCGGCTATTCCCGCGGAGGTGGCGCGACAGGTGCCAGCCTTCGAAATGCTCATCCCTTATGACCGGCTGGTGCTCGTCACCTTTGGGCGCTGGGATGATATCCTGGCACTTCCGCTGCCGCCTGAAGATCTCCGCATGTCGAGTGGATTGGCGCAGTACGCGCGCGGCGTCGCCTTCGCCGCCAGGAATCAGTGGGACGACGCGAACGGTGCGCTTGCCATCGTCACCCGGATTGCCGAAGGCACCACGCCGGCTGATCAGGCGGCAATGACGGCCGGCGAAGGTGAGAACAAGAAGGTGATCGATATCGCGATGCATGCGCTGATGGGTGAAATTGCCCGCCGCAGAGGCGAGCTTGAGCAGGCCGCGGCGCACTACCGCCAGGCCGTGAGCATCGAAGACTCGTTTAACTACGTCGAGCCGCCCCAATGGTACTATCCGCTTCGCCAGTCACTCGGCGCAATACTCCTCATGGCGGGAAAACCGGCGGAAGCCGAGGCGGTGTACCGGGAAGATCTCCGTCGGTTCCCTGAAAACGGCTGGTCGCTTTTCGGACTCGCCGCAAGTCTTCGCGCCGAAGGAAGAGCCGCCGATGCTGCTCAGGTTGACCAGCGTCAGGTCTCTGCATGGCAGGGAGCGGATATCACGCTCACGGCTTCGCGCTTTTAGTTGGAGAACATGCGACGCGAGGCGAGCTCCAGAGAGCCGCGTCTCGGGTATTTCCGCGTTGGGGCCGGGATGCTGATCGGTTTCCTCCTCGTTGCGAGCACCACCTTTGTGCTTTTTCGAAGGAATGGGTGGTATCTGGGCTGGATGGCATTCCCAGCGATCACGGTCACGGTGGTGTACTCACTCTCCGGGATGGCTATTGGCGGCTGGTTTGCGGCTTTTCTGGCCATGGTTCGTCGAAACGGTGAGCTGGCGGTATTGATCAGCGTTGAATCTGCCGCCGGAGTGACGGCAACTCTGCCTGGCATGACGCTGGGCGAACTCGCCCGTCATCGCGAGAGTGTCGTGGAGCGTCTTCTCCGGCCTGGGGCAGAACAACAGGTTCAGCACAACCTTTTGTTGCGGCTTCTTCGCAGTCATCTGGTTCATGCCATGGCGAATGACTTCTCCACCGATGATCGCGAAACCTCTCAGGTAGTCAGTGGCAGACAGCTGGCTCTCTGGCTGGCTGGTCCGGGTATCAGTGTCGCTTCAGCCGCCATCACCCGGCAGTTGCGCCGGTGGCAATGGAGGCTTCTGCTGGCGCTGGGTGTCCTCACGGGACTTCCCCTCCTGCTCATGCTGCGATTCCGCTAGCTGGCGATGGCCTCCCGTGACAGCCATCACACCAGCCCGGGTTCGAAGGATCTACTTTCAAGGCGCGGGGAACGCCTTTCCGTCGCACTCCAGGAGGAGTCCATGACATTCGGTCTGTACATCGTCGGTTTTGTTCTGGTCATTGCAGGGCTCGCCTGGGGAGCATTCCAGATCGGCCTTGCACCGGTGTGGATCGTGATTGGATCTATCGTCCTGCTCGGATTTGGTATCATGAGCGGGGCGGCCCGCACCCGGCAGAAAGATCCGGCTGAATAATCGTCAGAGGGCGTGGTCGGAGAGGCTCCTGCGCACTCCGCCACGCTCTGTTCCTCCCTCCCTCTAACAATTCCTTCCGACCATCCCTATTTTGTTGTACCGTCGGTAAAGCAACGCGTCTCTCAGTTTCTCACATGCAGCCTGGTGTCCGGTCGTAGCATCGTGTCGCGCCGCCGGCTGCACCGTAAGAGTCCAGCCAGGCCCGCGGTTCGCAGGAGCCACCCATTACCGCTGTCACGTTCCGCACCCTCCTCACAAGGAACTTGCGTGACTCCTCCGATCGTCCTTGGACTTCTGTTCGCGGTCGCTGCTGTGCTCGCCGGCGTCTTCCTCTATCGGCGTCCGCGCGCCACGGAGCACCTCGAAGAGATCACGCTGAACGACCTTCGACGCTGCATCGACATCCTGCTCGTGCGCGGCTACGACCTTGGCTTCGTCGTCTTCGAGCTACCCGGTGATCAGCGCTTCGTCGAGTTTTCCAAGTACGTGAAGGACGAGATCACCAAGGGCGTCCAGCTGGATTTTCCGCGAGCACCCTGGGCCGAGCCATATTACGAGCAGATCAAGGCCCTGCTTGAGGGGAGTGGTGTTTCCTATACGGTGGAGGACACACCGGACGGACCGGTGCGGGAGTTCATCCAGGTCGATTTTGAACGCGACGTCGACCGGGCCGCCACCGTGGCGCGACAGATTTTCGAGCGCGTCTTCCGGGTGAAAACCGACACCCGGCTCACCGCGGATTTTGCTTATGTCGAAGGGAGCCGGTAAGCTCCGGTCCTGATGCCGGATCGGTCTGGCACGTTCCCCCTTCTCCCGCCGGGGGGCGTGCCCTTACGTTTCCCGCTCGTCTGTTCTGACCTCTGAAGGAGCACTCCATGACTGCCGACCAGCCCGACTCCACCGCGCTGACACCGATTTCCCCTAAACGACTCGCCAAGGAAATCGAGCGTCTGAGCGCCATGCGTCGAAATGGCGAGCTCGATCACGCCGGGTTCGACCAACGGTTTGCAAGGATGGTCGGCGAGCTTCGCGAGCGCCGCATCAGCGGATCCCGTGAAGAAATCCAGGCGGCCCTCGCTTCCCTCCGCACCGGCGACACGCTGCGGCCGGAGGAGTGGTTTCGCCTCGAGAAGCAACTCAACCTCGCCTGACGCTTTCCACCAGGCACCTTCGCACCGCCATGGCGCCACCCCTTTCACCCCTGGAGATGACGGTCCGTGCGGTAGACGGACTGGTCCTCAAGGGGGTGCTCGAGTATCCCGAACACTCCACCGGCACCAGGTATCCCCTGGCGGTGCTCGCTCACCAGTATCCCGCGACCGCTGACAGCTTCGGGCCGCTCGTCGAGGATCTTCTGGACCTGGGAGTCGCCTGCCTTGCGTTCGATTTACGAGGCCACGGCGCGTCCATCCATGGGCCCGATGGTCTCATGGTGGTGGACACGCCTGAAGGGTTTACTTCCGCGGCGTTCGGGACGGCATTCGTGAGCAGCGCCGGACGAGTGGGATTCACCAGGATCGATAACGACATCCTCCGGGTTGCCAGCTGGGGAGCCACCCAGAATTTCATCGACCCCGCCCGCATCCTGCTGGTTGGCTCGAGTGTCGGCGGGAGCGGCGTGCTGCTCGCCGCGCCGCTCTTCCCGGGGCTTAAGGGCATGGTCACCTTTGGCGCTGCCGGCGTGCCGGCCTTCGGTGCTGACGCGCACGAGCGCATTCGCAGGAACCTTCAGTCTCTCTCCGTTCCAGTTCTGCTCGCCTCGTCCGACGCCGACCCCTTCGATGCCGCGGGAAACGCCAGCACCTGGGGCGCGGATCTCCCGAACGTATCGGTATGCCTGGTCCCCGGGACTGATCATGGTATGGCCATCTATTACGAGGTGCGAAAAGACGTCCTCGCGCTCGTGAAGACCTGCCTCGGCTGAGCCCGCGCCGCATGCGATTTCTTCCGCTTGGCCCCGACGCGCCGGAAGTCAGTGTGATTGGCTATGGCGGAATGCCGCTCTCCATCGAGGGTCGCCCCGCTGAAGATGCTGGTATTCGGGTCATCCATGCCTCGCTGGATGCGGGCGTGACGTTGATCGATACCGCGGATGTGTACTGTCTCTCCCATCTGGACATTGGGCACAATGAGCGGCTGGTTCGCCAGGCGCTCGCTTCGCGCAAAGGTGAGCGGGACAGGATAATGGTCGCCACCAAGGGCGGCATGGAGCGGCCCGATGGCAAATGGGTGTACAATGGCCGTCCCGAGCATCTCTTCCGCGCCTGCGATCGTTCCCTCACCGCACTCGGCGTCGAGCAGATAGACCTCTACCAGCTGCACACTCCGGATCCCAAAGTGCCGTTCGACGAAACGGTAGACGCTCTCGCCGAGCTGAAGCGTCGCGGCAAAGTAAGCCGCATCGGGCTCTCCAATGTTTCGGTCGAACAGATCCAGCAGGCGCAGAAACGCGTCGAAGTAACAACAGTCCAGAATCGGCTGAGTCCCTTCTTCCGCGAAGCAGTGAGAGAAGGCGTTGTGGAGTATTGTGCGGGGCAGGGCATCGGATTCCTTGCCTACAGCCCCACCGGCGGCGGCCGCCTCAACAAGAAACTGCCGGATCACCCGGTCGTGCAGCGTATTGCGACGCGGCATCGAGCCTCCCCCCATGGCGTCGTCACCGCGTGGGTGCTTGCCCAGGGTCCAACCGTCATCGCTATCCCCGGTGCGCGCACGGAAGCGCACGCGCAGGATGCCGCCCGGGCAGCTGATATCGAGCTGGACCAGGACGATCTGGCGATGATTGATGAAGCGGAGTTCTCAATTGCCAAATAGCGGGGCGGCGGGGCAGCTTGGAGCGTTGAGTTCATCGGATTGACCATACACCGGTATACAAGTCAACGAAGCCGGACACTCCGTTCTGGTTATTCAGGAGTTCTGCAGGGCTCTGGCCTCACGTCAGTCCGCTTCCCCGCCGCCCCGCCGCCCCGCTTCCTGGCGCCCCGCATATATTTGTAAAATGCCTCCAATCAATCGACGACAGACAGTCACCGTCCGGGTCGGCGGGGTTTCCATTGGCTCGTGCCATCCGGTGGTGGTGCAGTCGATGACCAATACCGACACAGCCGATGTCGCCGGCACTGTCGCCCAGGCGGCCGCGCTCGCGCGTGCTGGAAGCGAGCTGGTTCGGGTGACCGTAAACAACGATGAAGCGGCCGCGGCAGTGCCGGAGATCGTCGCCGGCCTGGATCGTATCGGGGTTCCGGTGCCGATCATCGGCGACTTTCACTACAACGGTCATCTCCTGCTGACGCGGTATCCTGGATGCGCGCGCGCGCTGGCGAAATACCGGATCAACCCGGGAAATGTGGGCGGCAAGCGTCACGATGAACATTTCCGGACCATTGTTGAAATCGCCATCGCCAATGACAAACCGGTGAGGATCGGGGTGAACTGGGGATCGCTCGATCAAACCCTTCTGACCGGGATGATGGACGCCAACGCGACGAGCCCGGCGCCGAAGGATGCCCGCGACGTCACCATGGATGCGATGGTGGAAAGTGCGATTCGCTCGGCGGAGCTGGCGGAGCGCACCGGTCTCAGCCACGACCGGATCATTCTGAGCGGCAAAGTCTCCGGTGTGCAGAACCTGGTCACCGTGTATCGCATGCTCGCCGCGCGTTGTGATTATCCGCTTCACCTCGGCCTCACCGAAGCGGGCCTGGGCGCCAAGGGAACGATCGCCAGCACGGCGGGCTTGTCGATCCTGCTGCAGGACGGAATCGGTGACACGATTCGGGTGTCGCTCACGCCGGCACCGGGGGGAGACCGTACCGAAGAAGTCCAGGTCGCGCAGCAGATACTGCAATCACTTGAGCTTCGGAGTTTCACCCCGCAGGTGACCAGCTGCCCCGGCTGCGGACGCACCACGAGCACCTTCTTTCAGCAGATGGCGCAGGATATCGAGCGCTACCTCAAGGCCCAGATGCCGGTGTGGCGCTCGGAGCGGCCGGGTGTCGAGGATCTCAAGGTTGCCGTCATGGGTTGTGTCGTGAACGGACCGGGTGAGTCCAAACATGCCAACATCGGAATCTCACTACCGGGGACTTTCGAGGAGCCAAAGGCACCCGTCTATGTCGATGGTCGCCTGGTCGTGACCCTCAAAGGTGACGGGATCGTGCCGGAGTTCCTTCGTATCCTGGATGACTATGTTGGAACGAGATACGTGAAATCGTGACGGCTCAAAATGAGAGCCACTCTCCGCAGCTCTAAATGAGCCGACTCAGTCCCCTACCTGCCCGTAGTTAAGCAGCGCCACCAGGATAGCTCCGCCTACGATATTCCCCAGAATAGCCGGCACCAGGAATGCTCCAATCATCGTGCTCCAGGTCGCAACGCCTGATGCCGCGAGATAGAATGCCTCGACCGCGCCCGCGATCGAGTGCCGAAATCCGAACGCCGAAATCGGCGCCGTCGTAAGCCAGACCAGCAGAATCTGGGCACCGGTCGCCCGGGTAGAAGCAACCAGCCACGCCATCATCGCGACCAGCCATCCAGCAAAAATCGCCTTGTAGCCTACCACCCAGAATCCACCTTTGGTCGCGGTGCTGGCCATCTCGAGGAGCGGGCCGCGCAACGTCTCCTCCAACATCGGCGTTCGACTCGCCAGCAGGGCGAATCCCAGCGCGCCGATCAGGTTTCCGATGAGCACGATCCCCCAGAGTCGAAACACCCTTCTCAGTGTCTTGGCGTCCCGGTTGTTAAGCAGAGGGATCACAGGTTCCAGCGTGTTTTCGGTGAAGAGTTGATGATGGGACAGCACCACGAAAATGAACCCCAGCGGATAGCCGACAGCGGCCGCCGCTCTCTGATATTGCGGAGCAACGAGCGTCGTGAGGTAGGCGGCCGCAAGGAAACTGAATCCGATCGTGAGTCCCGCCGACAGGGAAGACCAGATCAACTCTCC
>JBDTQP010000153.1:0-7334 GCA_039932125.1 Gemmatimonadota bacterium | reverse complement strand
CCACTCGCCAGGGTGATGGCGTCGCTCATGAAGAGGTGGCGAAGCTCGCGATCATATCTCGTGATCACGTCGGGAACGTTGGCCAGCACCGCGGCCAATCGTTCTTCCTGGTCTCGTAAGGCGCCCTGGGTCTGGCGCCGCTCGGTGACATCGGTAAAGGTGCCCACCCATTCCTGGACTGATGCACCGGCCTCAACCGGCACGCCCCGAACGACCAGGTGCCGGTACGATCCTTCCACGCTCCGGACCCGGTACTCGATCTCAAATGGTGTCAGCGACCCGAGAGCTCGAAGATATGCCTCCTGCGTCACGCCGCGGTCCTGCGGGTGCACCACGTCGAGCCAGCCAAGGTTTTGCGATTCTTCGGCGGACTGACCGGTGAGATCCGTCCACCAGCTGGAACCCTCACCAATTCGGCCGTCGGCGAAGAGACTCCATACCGCATTGCTGGTGGCCAATGCGAGCGAGCGAAAGCGTGCTTCACTGGCCCGGAGTGCAGACTCCACGATTTTTCGGGAAGTGACGTCGGCGGAAATGCCGACAAATCTGACCGGATTGCCGGCAGCATCGAGCTTTACTCGTCCACGGCTATGCAGCCAACGGTACACGGAATCAGCACCGAGTACTCGATACTCAGCACGGTACTCGATCCGTTCTTCCACCGCCTGCCGGGCCCCTGCTTCCGCCAACTCGCGGTCGTCGGGATGCACCCGGTCGAAGAATGCTTCCGCTGGACCAGCGGCAAGTCCCCACACGTTGAGCGCATTGTCAGAACAAGTCACCCAGCTGGAGCGCAGGTCCATGTCCCAGGTGACCAGGTCCGCGGCCGTGACCGCAAGCCAGGCCTGCTCCTCACTGACCGGACCGATCTGACCTGCCTCCCGGGGGTGATCATTCATGAGGCGAGTTCTCTGACGGAGGAAGTGCTGGATCTTCCCTTCATAGGTACCCGGCTCCAGTGCCCGGGTTCATGCTGAAAAGAGTCGTTAACGGCCCCTCGAGCGCAAGGTTACCCTTCCACGTGTGACACGAGCAGCGCGTGCCGGTCTGCCGGTATCGGTATATTGTGCCATGACCAGTCCTTTCCTCAGTCTCGGCCTTGGCACAAGCCTGGTAGACGCGCTCACCGCCCTGGGGTACGAGGAGCCCACCCCGATCCAGCGCGAGGCGATTCCCCCTCTCCTTGAAGGGCGAGATCTTCTGGGCCAGGCCGCGACTGGCACCGGTAAAACCGCCGCCTTTGCGCTTCCGCTCATTCAGCGCCTTTCTCCTGCTCAGCTCGCGCCCAACCGACCGCGTGTGCTCGTCCTCGTGCCCACGCGTGAGCTCGCCATGCAGGTCGCGGAGGCCTTTCATCGATATGGCCGGCCGCTGGGCATTGCCGTCGTGCCGGTATACGGTGGCCAGGAATTCAGCCAGCAGATCCGCGTGCTCAAGCGGGGAGTACACGTCGTCGTTGCCACCCCGGGCCGAGCGCTGGATCACCTGCGGAGGGGAACCTTGAACTTCGGGGATCTCACGGCAGTCGTGCTCGATGAAGCCGATGAGATGCTCGATATGGGGTTTGCGGAAGAGATCGAGCAGATCCTGGTGGCGCTGCCGGCTGAACGTCAGATGGCGCTTTTCTCCGCGACGATTCCGCCACGAATCGCGGTCATTGCCGAGCGTCATTTGCGGGATCCAATCCGGATCGCCATTGGCCGCGACGGCGAGCGACCAGGTGCGCTGCCCAAGGTCCGGCAGACGGCGTACCTGGTACCTCGATCGTATAAAGTCAGCGCGCTCGGGCGGGTGCTGGACCTGGAAGGGCCGGAGCTCGCGCTGGTATTCTGCCGCACGCGCATCGAGGTGGACGAGCTGACGGAGACACTCGCCGCGCGAGGGTACCGGGCCGAAGCCCTGCATGGCGGAATGACGCAGGAGCAGCGCGACCGGGTGATGAAGCGCACCCGAAGCGGCGCCGTCGACCTGCTGGTCGCGACTGACGTAGCTGCCCGTGGACTGGACATCAGCCACATCAGTCATGTAGTCAACTATGATGTGCCCAGCTCCGCTGCCGCATATGTCCATCGGATTGGTCGCACCGGCCGGGCTGGCCGCGAAGGCGTCGCCATCACGCTGGTCGAAGCGCGCGAACGCGGCATGCTCAGGAATATCGAGCAGGCGACCAGGCAGAAGATCACGATGGCCACGATCCCCACCGTACTTGATGTTCGGGCCCGGCAGCTCGACGTGACACGTGCCAGCATTCGGGACACCATAGTGGCCGGTGACCTCGACCGTTTCCGCGTGGTCGTGGAATCTCTGGTCCACGAGTTCGATCTGATGGATATCGCGCTGGCTTCGATTCAGCTGGCGCATCAGGCTGGCGCCGGCGCTGCGGAAATCGAGGAGGTCGAGATTCCCCCGGTCGGAGCCGAATCAGGAAAGAAGCGGGATGGTGGTAAGCCAGGGAAGTCGGTTCCGCGAACCAGGGAACCCGGCAAGCCTGAGGGCCGGCCGGCGCCCCGAAAGAACGGCGGGGCCCCGAAAGACAACATGGTGCGTATTTACATCGGGGCTGGCCGGAAATCCAACATGCGTCCGGGCGACCTGGTGGGTGCGATCGTCAACGAAGCTTCGATCGAGGCGGCAGGAATAGGAGCCATCGAGATCGCCGACCGGTTCTCCCTCGTAGAGCTGCCGGAGGACCAGGCCGATGACGTCATTGCGGCACTTCGAGCCACCACGATCAAGGGTAAGCGCCTTACAGTCAGGAGAGACAAGTCCCAGAACCGGGCTCGTTCCTGAAGCACCCAATTAGGACCTTTTGTTCGGATCTACCACAGTCACTAATGGCCTTTAGTTCAACGGGGCGAGCCGTCGGGTCGTAATGGTTCGGCGCTATATGTGAATCGTGTGAAAACCTGAGCGCCATCCCGGAATATTACTCAGGAGCGCAAACGCTCCAACGCTCGAGCCGTGTGCTCGCTCAGTGTGGAAGGCTCCCATGACTGGACACCTCCGTTCGATCTCGATGGCGGTTCTTGCCCTGATCCTGATTCCCGTTAGCCTGCGTGCCCAACGGGACTCCATTCCTCCCGCGACACCAGACAGCGCGTTCGCCGCCCTCCAGGCTCGTGGTCTTCTGGCGATGGGAGTCGACCAGTACACGTCCTCGCACGTGTTTGAGGCGCTGCCTGATGGTGGCCGTATTGAGCTGCAGCGAGATGTCCCGGATTCGGCCGGCATCGCTCAGATTCGCGATCATTTGCGGAGTATTGCGGTGTCATTCCGGGCGGGCGATTTCGGAACCCCCGCCACGGTTCACGACCAGCCTGTCCCTGGTACGAAAGTCATGGCCCTGAAGCGCGATACGATTCGATATGAGTACAGTCCACTTCCGAAGGGAGGAGAGGTTCGGATCACCAGCCGCGATCCCGAGGCTGTCCGCGCCATCCATGAGTTTCTTGCTTTCCAGAACAGTGATCATCGAACGGGGCCGGAGCACCAGCACCAGTAAGGAAACGTGTTGCAGCGCCGCCTCGGCACCAGGCGAGCGAAGCAGGAAACCGAGTGACATGCCGGCCGCAGAGGCACGGCCGGGTCTGGTCACCAGCTAATCCTGGTTCTGGCGTATCGTCGATAGCGCCGCGAAAACGCGAAAGAGCGAAAACGCGAACGAGTCCTCACCGGCCATGTAGGCTGGTGGGGACTCTCTTACGTCAGGATCGATTTGTGGTTTTAACCGGAACAGCACGCGCGAACAGACGAAACATGGACACCAAATGTTCAATTGTCTTTGCTTGTACGGTCTTGCGTTAACCTGTTCAAATATTGCTGTTCATTCGTGTTTTCTCTTCTTACGTGTTTTCGTGTCAAAGGCAGGCTGCTGCTTATGAGAGAAGCCCACGTTTTCCACGAATCGACAAAAGAAGGTGCAAACACGTAAGAGCGAAAACGTGAAAGTCCTCACCTGAAACAAAGCCGCTGGTTTAAACGTTACGAGTTGCAACGATCGCTCTTTCAGAATCTACGAGGGGCACATATATGAATCGATACTGGATCCGGATTACCCTGGGCGCGATCGGCATTTTCGCCCTGGGAATGGTGCTTGTCCAGGCTGGCAGGAAAGGCGTCTCCCGCGTACGTCAACTCGTGATGAATCAAACGGTTACCCTCCCGGGTGACGTTGCTCCCTTCCGGGTGGACCGGCAAAGGCTGGGAATTGTCCGGCAGGTCAGCGTGACCCCCCGGCAGGATGAGGACTTCCCCCTGATAAACCTGACGGTGGCCGCGGACAGTCAGGCGGGCCTGGCGGAGCTGGAGCACTGCGTTCTGCTGGTCAGGGATGCGGACCAGATCCGAAGCGAGACCGGGCTACACTGCGCAGAACTGTCGATGCCGGAAAGGGAAAAGTTGCGCGAAGTGGGTCAGGTGACTTTTGAGCCAGGTGGTGAGAAATTCTCGATTTACACGCCCGCTGACGACCATGCCATTGCCCTGACGGGGACCGCGGCTTCGCCCGCCAAGGAGAGCTTCCGGATGCTGGCGGACGGCAGGGGCGCTTTCCTCGAAATTCGGGACAAGACTGGCCGTCCCGTTTTCCAGCTGAACGCCGATTCCCTTGGCGCTTCGCTCACCGTGCGAGATAGCAACGGCAGGGAAGTGGTTCGGTTCAAAGCGGATTCAAACCAGCTGAGAGGACACCTCACCCATTAGGCTGATCGAAACCCGAAGAGTAAAGACCAGGGAGCAGTTCTCCCTGGTTTTTTTCTGAGATTCATGCCCGCCACACTGCCTGGCGACGTTGAATGCTTTAATTCCGAGTCTGCTCACCGTAGTCATGCTACATTCTCCAAGCGGCATCCCATTCACCAGGATCAGCGCATGAAAATATCTGGGATCACAACGGGGACTGATCACGAGCAGGTAATGACGGCTGAGGATCCTGCCCTCGGCTATCGCGGGATCATCGCCATCCACAGCACGCGACTGGGGCCGGCGGTAGGTGGTACTCGTGTCTGGCACTACAATACTTTCGATCACGCCCTCCAGGATGTGCTGCGGCTATCCCGCGGGATGACCTTTAAGAATGCGGCCGCCGGACTCCCCCTCGGCGGCGGGAAGTCCGTCATCATGGTGAATGGGATGCTCCCGGATCGGCGAGATCTTTTCCGGGCGCATGGGCAATTCGTGGAATCCTTCGGAGGCCGCTACATCACGGCGGAGGACGCAGGTTCTTCCCCGGCTGATATGGCATTCGTGCGGGAGGCAACAACCCACGTGGCGGGCCTGGCGGAGCTGTCGGGTGATCCCTCTCCGGTGACGGCGCACGGAGTCTTTCGTGCGATGCAGGCTACCCTCATGCACCTGCATGGTACGACCAGTCTGGCGGGGAAGCGAGTGGCGGTGCAGGGCGTGGGTCATGTCGGCTACCATCTGGCGGAAGAGCTTTACCGGGCAGGGGCTCATCTGGTTTTGGCTGACATCGATGAGAGCGCGGTCTCGAGATGCGTCAGCAGGCTCGGCGCCACCAGAGCAAGTCCAGAAGACATTCACCGGCAGATTGTCGACATCTTTGCTCCCTGCGCGCTGGGTGGCACGATCAACGCGCGTACCATCCCTGAGCTGGGTTGTGCCGTCATCGCAGGCGCCGCCAATAACCAGCTCGGCGACGCGAACGATGCCAGCCTTCTCGCCGAGCGCGGGATCGCTTATGCGCCGGACTACATCGCGAATGCGGGTGGCGTCATCAATGGAAGCCGGGAGATCCTTGGCTGGACGGCGGAGTACGCGGCCGAAAAAGTAGAGGGGATTTTCGACACCATGCTCCAGGTATTTCAATCGGCATCACGCGAGAGCATCACCACCGCCGAAGCGGCAGACCGGCTGGCCATGGTGATGCTCGCCCGGGGAGCATAACCATCGTCCATCACCGGCGTTTCCCATGCTGAAACGTAGGTCCACTTGCGCCTCCATCCGATAGATCCACTTCCGCCCCCAGCAGAAACGTTTCATCTGTTTCGAACCACATCTGTGGCATTCTCTTCCGGCAGGACGTCATCCGTATGTGCGAGGTGAGTCGCGTCGCTTTGCCCACCGATCTTCAGCACTCGGACCAGACTGATCCTGCTACCCACGGATTCGAGGGAGATGTTTGCATGCCGCAGACCGTTCCGGCGACATCGCTTGATCGACAAGGCGTGTTGATGGCTCCGCTTCTCGCGGAACCGTCCGGCGGCTTGTCGCGTACGGCCATGTCGTCGCGCGCATGGAATACTCCCGGGGCAGAATCTGTGAAACGCGTTCTCATCATCGACAATGAAGCCGGCCTGGTGCAGGCGTTGCGGCAGAACCTGGAGCTCGAAGGTCACGAGGTACTGGTTGAGCCCGAGGGAATGTGGGGTGCTGCCCAGGCCGTCAAATTCCTTCCGGACCTGGTGATCACTGATCTCGCGGTGATCGAGGCGGGAGACCATGGATTGCTGGAGCAGCTTCGGACGGAACGCGACTCGGTGCCCGTGCTGGTCCTCTCCGCCCGCTCGGAAGAAGCGACACATCTCCGCGGGTTTCGGCTGGGGATCGACGATTTCCTGGTGCGACCGGTGGGAGTCACGGAGCTGCACCGACGAATCGACGCGCTCCTGCGGCAATCAGGCGCTCCATCGACCACGATTGTTCCCCTTGCGGAATCACCGATCAGATTTGGCTCGATCGAGGTGCATGGTGGCTCGCGCACCGTTCTCCGCGATGGTGTGCCTGTCCCGCTCAGAATGAAAGAGTTTGATCTTCTGCTCACCCTCGCCGCGCGAGCGGGCCGGGTGGTGACCCGCGTTGATCTGCTCCGTGAGGTATGGGGCTACCGGACCTGGGTCGCGACACGCACGGTCGACACACACGTAGCGGAGCTTCGGCGAAAGCTCGAGCGTGATCCGGCAAATCCCCAGCATATTCTCACTGTCCGGAAGGTGGGATATCGACTGCAGCGGTAAGCGGAGGAGGTGAACGACGCGCGGAAGATTCCGCAGGTGAACGACGTCTTACGGGGACTGATACTACTTGGTTTCGACGCTGCACGTTGCACCACGAGTGACTCACCCGCCTTTACGATTCTCTCACACACTCCGAACGACCGCCACACACTCTGCTTCGTCTATATGAATGCGACCGGGAGCGTGGGGTTGATCCGTGCCAGTGAGATTTACCTACCACATGGTTAATCGAGGCACCTCCCGGAGAATCACCGCACTGACTACGAACGGCGGGCCGCGCCGTTCGTGGGCAGCGGTGTTCTTTCCCAATTTTCCGAGGAGGATTGTATGCCGCAAAATGTCGTCGGCGTCGTACGCCGG
>JBDTQP010000152.1:0-7335 GCA_039932125.1 Gemmatimonadota bacterium | reverse complement strand
GCCGGATCCTCGACTTCAATCACCAACCGGCGGTAGTGCTCATGCTCCAATTCGATCACGATGGTGCGCTCCGGATCGTGAACGTCGTAAAAGATCGCGCCGTCCTTCTGGTAGAATGTTCCAGCCGTCAGCACTCCCGGAATCTGGGTTCCCGGCAACCGGAAACCATGCCACCATCCGCGCGCCGCCGCAGGATCGATGCGCACCGATTTCATGTGGCTGAGGGGGATTTCCAGCTCGCTCTTGAACGCCCACAACCGATCCCAGCCTTGAACGCGGAAGCGAACCCGGTCTCCTGAAAGAGTGACTTCCACCATCGCGGTCTAGTCCTCCGAGATTTCAAAGATGCCTTCAACCTCAGCCGCAACATCATAGGGCAAAACATTCACCCCGACCGCGACCCGGGTGTGCCGTCCGGCCTCGCCAAGGACCTCGACCAGCAGATCGGATGCTCCATTCATTACCTGCGATTGACTCACGAAATCCGGAGTGCTGTTGATGTAACCTGCGAGTCGAACACAGCGACGAACCCGATCGAGATCGCCGAGTGCCGCGCGAGCCTGGGCCAGCAGGTTGAGTGCGCAAAGGCGAGCGGCCTGCTGGCCTTCGGCGACCTTGAATTCGCGGCCGAGCTTGCCGATGAATCGACGCTCACCATTCCATTGCGAGAGCTGACCGGTGATGAACAGCAGGTTTCCGGTGACTACGTACGGGATATAATTAGCCCCGGGCGTGCTCGCCTGGGGCAGCTCTATGGCGAGCTCTCTGATTCGGGTATCGACTCTTCCGGCCACCAGTTATTCTCCGGTAAAAATGTGCGTCGAAGTTTGCTCCCTCATTCGTGAGAGAGCAGCGCCGCTAGACGTCTGGGCGCAATGAGCCGATAGGAGTCTTCAAGAATGGAAGGCAGATCCTTCCAGCTCTCCGCTCGATCCAGCCAGATTCCGATCCATCCGCTCGGTCCGACATATGGCGGAACAAAGAATTTCCCGGGCGCGGCTTCTACCATGATTGCCTGATTACCGGGTGAGGCTTTGCACCATACGGCAGCCCGACCCGCTCCATGATGATTGCCGGGGCTCGCATACATGGCGAACACCTTGTTTCGCACCCGAAATGTGGGTTCTCCCCAGGCTTCAACTTCGTGTGCCTCCGGAAAAGCCAGACAGATGCGGCGAAGGCGGGAGAGTGGCGACGGAGCCATAGCGTTCCCCGAACTTACTTGGTGCCGCCTGCGCTGACGTCCCTGGTGAGGACATAGTAGTTGGGGTCAACCTTGAAATCGGCCGGATTCCTCAGCTGAATACGCGATGTTTGCCAGGCTTCGGCAGGATGCAGGATTGTCCACTGCGGTCCCGCCGCGGTACTGTCGCTCAGGGTGACCGGAACCTGCATGTTGAAGCCGCTCACGACATCAGCCCACCGGTACTGGAGAGAGTCGCCGGTGATACGATACTCGAAGACCGGCACCTTCGTCGTCCGGAGGTATTGATCGAAAACCCGAGTGAGATCACTACCCGACGCTTTGCCGATGTACTGTTCGACCTGAGAACCCGTGACAGTCTGATGCCAGAAGGTATGATTCAGCCCCCGGAGAATGCCCCGCCATTTTTCATCATCGCCCACGATCTGGCGAATGGTGTGCAGCATTTCACCACCCTTGGGATACATGTCCCCTGACCCCTGCGCGTTGACTCCATAGTTGGGGGGAACGATCGGCCGGTCATTCCGAATACCTCGTCGATTCCCGATCACATAGTCTGAACCCGCCTGCTTGCCAAACTGACATTCCGCGTAAATCCCCTCAGCGTAATTGGCGAAGCTCTCGTGCACCCACATGTCGGCGAGGTCTCTGGTCGTGATATTGTTGCCAAACCATTCGTGAGCGCTCTCGTGCACGATGATGAAGTCGAACTTGAGGCCGAGGCCGGTGCCCGAGGCATCACGGCCCTGGTATCCGTTCGCGAAGCGATTGCCATAGGCGACGGCACTCTGATGCTCCATGCCATTGTTGGAGACCTCGATCAGCTTGTACCCGTCCGCATACCACGGGTAGGGGCCAAACCAGTGCTCAAAGCATTGCAGCATCGAGCGCGCCTGGACCCACTGCCGACGGGCTGCTTCCATGTGATAGTCAAGCGGCCAGAAATCCATGGTCAGAGGTCCACCTTCGCCCCAGAAAAGATCCGAGTAGTGGGTGTAATGTCCCGCGGCAACCGCAATTGCGTAATTATTGATGGGGCTGGTGACGAACCATTCCCAGGTGGTGGTGCCATCGTCGTGCTGGGTGACTCGGCGTAGCCGGCCGTTGGAGACATCGATCATCGAATCCGGCAGCGTGAGCGCCACGCGCTGGCTGTCCGGCTCATCCGCCTGCGTGTCCTTGTTGGGCCACCAGACACTCGCGCCCATTCCCTGGTCGGTCGTCACCACCCAGGTTCTGCCGAGGCTATCAGCACCCCAGGAAAATCCACCGTCCCATGGCGGGCGCTTGGCAGGTTGAGGTTTGCCGTGGTAATACACCGTGAGCATGCCGGTCCGCGCGCGGCTCTGGCCCCGCCCAGTCAGTGGCGCCCGGGCAAAGTAGGCCCGTCCGTCGCGCCGGAATCGCACCCTGCCGGAGGGCGAGGTCATGCTATCTACGATGAGAGGTTCCATCAGATCGACCTGCAACTCGCGGCCGGGAGCAAGAACGCGGTAGGTTATCGCGTTGGAGCCGCGAATGCTGCTGTCCTGTGGATTGATCGCCACCTGAAGATCGTAGAACGTCACATCCCACCACGATCGCCCTGCCGATGTATACGAGCCCCTGAGGGTGTCGGCACGTTCGTAGGTCGGAGTTTGTGCGGCCGCCGGGCTAAGCCAACCGCACAGAAAAGCGAGGGCGAGGGAAGTGCGTCGCATGGCGGCGAAGCCTCGGGTTGCGGGAAATACGAGTGTGGAGTTGAATCTAGGCGGGACTGAAGGCGGCGTGAAGTTGATGAACCGCGGCACCTGGCTGCCGCGCCAACCCAGAGGAGATCGTGCATGACCAAAGGACGACTGGAGGCCTACAGTGACGGAGTGCTTGCCATCCTGATCACGATCATGGTGCTGGAACTACGCGTTCCCCATGGCACCAGCCTCGAATCACTTCGGCCACTGGCTCCCGAGTTTGTGACCTACCTCCTGAGCTTCGTCTATCTGGGCATCTACTGGAACAATCATCATCATCTGCTGCACGCGGCCGACCGCATCGACGGAAGGGTGCTCTGGGCCAATCAGCACCTTCTTTTCTGGCTTTCCCTGGTACCATTCGTGACCGGCTGGATGGGCGAGAACCATTTCGCCCCGCTGCCCACGTCGCTCTATGGAGTGGTTCTGCTCCTGGCCGCTGTTTCGTTCACCATTCTCCAGAAAACCCTTATCGCCGCCCAGGGCCCCGGATCGAGACTCCTTACCGCCATCGGCAGTGACCGGAAAGGGAAGATCTCGATCCTCATATACCTGCTGGCCATCCCACTTGCGTTCCTGAACGAATGGTTCTCCTGGACGGCCTATGTGATTGTGGCAGTGATCTGGTTCGTCCCGGACCGTCGCTTCGAATCGGCGCTCCGCGACTGACGGCCGATTCAGGAACGCGCCGCCGGCCGGGCGGGTGATCCATAGCGTTGGGTAGCGTAGCCGACAATCAGGCCCAGCACGCCACCGGGCAACATGATCTGCCAATAGTAGTTGTGGCCACCCGCGGCGTTCATCATCGCAATCGGAAGGGCCAGTGCAAGCCCAATCGCCAGACCCGATATGATGCCGACAGCGAGAGAGTGGGACTTCCTGGCGATGAGCCCGATCAGCAGCCCCGCGATGATCCCCTTGAAGGTGGAACCGAGCACAATGCCTCCGATTCCGGGTGCCGTTTCCGGCGCGGACAACAGCGCCGACAGACCGTCAAGGATCCCAAGCACACCACCCAGCAGCATTCCAAAAACCGTCTTGCTCATAGCTCCTCCAGAATTGGGTGGAAAGCGACGTCCTCACAGTCTTATACAACATCCCGCCGGGAGTCTTTAACCGCGGGCAAGGACCAGGAGGAGGAGGCGCATCAGCAGATAGGCGACAATGAGTCCGAGGGGAAGCCGATGGCGGGTAACCAGCCGCCTGGCCTTTTCGACCAGCGTTTCCTGATAAGCGGAGACCGGCAGATTGGACAGGTATCGGTCTATGTCTCCGGCCAGGGAAGCCACCGTTGGGTATCGTTCTGCCGGTCGTAGTGCCATCGCCCTCTCCGCGATGGCGCGCAAGGGACGTGACGCTTCGGTGCCGGCGAGAAGGAACCGAAGAATCCCACCGATGCCGTAGACATCAGCCCGCTCATCGACCAACGCTTCGTCGCCACCGGATTGTTCCGGCGCCATGAACCCCGGTGTGCCCACGACAGCGCTCGTCCCATTCGAGCCGCCCTGCGGCCCATCGTCCGCGGTGCGATGCAGCCTGGCAAGCCCCCAGTCCATGACCAACACCTCGCCAAACGGGCCTATCATGATATTGGTCGGTTTGAGATCACGGTGGAGCACGTTCCTGGCGTGCGCAAATGCGACCGCATCACAGATCTGACCAGTGATTCGGATCCGCTCCGCCATGGAAATACCCGCCGTCACGTGGCGATCCAGCCGCTTCCCCCGAACGAGCTTCATGGTGTAGAACGGAAGGCTCTCCGCCGTCGTCCCTACATCGTGCACCGGCACGATGCCCGGATGCTCCAGGCTGGCGAGAATTCTTGCTTCAGCCACCAGTCGATCAACCAGGTCCGGCGTGGCACCTCCGGTAACCAGAACCTTGAGTGCCACCAGCCGGTCGAGCTCCCGGTCGCGGACGAGGTACACCGATCCCATCCCGCCTCTGCCGAGGAGCTCAATCATCTCATAGCGTGTGGCTGAGAGATCCGGCTGGTCGGCGATGCGACGCAGGTGTTCGAGCGCAGTATTCGAGAGTTGGGTCATGCCCGGTTAGCGATCAAGGATCTCCCTGATCTCAGCTCTGAACTCCGCTTCTGTTACCGTGGTCTCCCGGAGGATGGCCAGCAGGTGGTGCCGAAGCCGGCGGCGGACAAGAGCCAGGTAATTGGTCACCTGGGACTGACTTACTTCGAATTCAGCGGCGAGTTCTCCATAGGTTACTCGATCCTGCACGTCGGGGCCCCGAATATCGTAACGCTCGAACATGGCAAATGCGCTTGCCCGGCCCAGGGTGATGCACTCTGCGCGGACTCGCTCAATCGCGAGTTCGAAAATTCCGCGCACCCACTCCGCATCAAAGGTATGAGTGCCATCCGCGCCGGCGTTCGTGTCGCCATGTACCAGCTCCTGCTCGATGCCAGCAAAGTCCAGCGAGATCATGTTCTCCTCGCCACCTCGCTTAAGCCGGCTGGCCGCCTTGTACTCGTTCTGAGCCAGGCGATCGACACAAAGGCGGAGGAAGGTTCGGAACCGGGCCACTCCAGCATCATAGCGTTCCAGCTGTTCCTTCTCGAACGCGCGGGCAAAGAATTCCTGCGTGAGATCCTCCGCGTTCTCCGGCGCAACGCGCCAGCGCAGGCGAAGGTACTTGTAGACCGGCTTCCAGTAGGCTCTAACCAGGGTATCGAACGCGCGCCGGCGGACGTCGGGTTCGCCGCTCCGTATCGCTTCCACAACCGAGAGGTGGGTCTCGGGAAATCGAGACGAGCTCGAGGTCATTCGGGAGAAGAGAGAACCGAAAGGCGGATTCGGTCCAATTGGCGAAGGTGCACGAGATCGTGACCGGCATACAGCCGCATCATCTGCAGCAGGCTTTCCTCGCCACGTTCCGCGTGCAGCATCACCCGCTGACGTTCCATGGGCGTTGTCCGCTCCAGCAGGCAAAGGTTCGCCTGGCGATACATGGCGAAATCATCGAAAGACTGCGCGAAATCATCATCGGCACGATGCAGCCGTTCCACCCAGCGATCCTGATCATACCCCGGAATGGCTGGCCGATCGTGGGCGAGAACCATACGGTATCGGAACGCCCCCACCAGCTCGGAATCAGAGAGGTGCTGAACCAGGCGAACAAGCGACCACTTCCCTGGTTTCTCTGCCTGGGCGAGCTGGCTGGCCGAAAGGCCTGCGGTGCCTCGACGAATGGTATCCGGCGTGTCGCTGAGGATTTTCAGGGGATCGCTGGTACCCAGGGCCGCAAGCAGGGCCGCCACATAGGCGTCCGCGTTCTCCACGGCATCGGCCGCACGATACACGAGATCGGTCATACTGGGTGCTTTCCGGGAGGCCCCTGGGTGCATGTTAATGCAGGATCTTCTTCATCGCCCACAGCAGTGCAGCGAAAATGCGAAAGAGCGAAAACCCGAGACAACGTCCCTGACCGAATAGAGCCAACAGGCTGGTTGTCGATTGCAGAGGTTTTACTTATTACCTGATTGTGTTTCCATCAGTTCCGTCTTCCGGCAACGTCCGGTCCATACCTTTAATTGTGTGCAATGCCCAGTACATAGAAAGCAATGGGCCCATTTCTATTTCGTTGCTTTCGCGTTTTCGCGCGCTGCTGTTTGACTGCTTTTGGAAGACAGTGACACAGGAATCTAATTTGGTGACCGGAAATAATACCGGGTCCACGTCGCCGGGAGGTTCACCTGCGGACACGCAACTTAACGGCGACTCGAGGGATTGGTTGATTGGGTTACCGGATACCGAACGACGGCCTCGTGCGCGGCGCGTTGCAGCAGGCGAACAATGGAAGAGGAAAGGTTCAGCAGTTGCCCGTTCACCACGGCGCGAGGCGGAAGTGCCTCGGCTGGATGACCGGTAAGCGTCTCATAGATGACCAGCGCGGCCAGATAGGTTCCCGCTGGTGAAGGGTGAAAACCATCCGGCCCGTACAGCGGGAGGGAAGCATCGATCGTCCAGGCAATGCGCCACGCTTCACCGGCTGGGAGGAAAATTCCGTCCACCGCCTCTGCGGCGAGCTGCGATGATTGCCGCACCTCGCCAAAGTCATTCCGGTCATCATCATTGGGCCAGGTCATCATCTCCGCCGTCCGCCCGCCCGCAGCACGAATGTCCGGGTCCAGCCTTCGAGTAGCCAGAATAAGGGTATCCCGGCCAAGTTGTTCACTGGTCGGCCCCTGCTGAAGAACGACGAAATCCCAGTGAGAACCACGGATCACGTCCACCGCGTTGCTCATCCCATTGGCGTGGTCGATCACGGCAAAATTCGGCTTGGCCACCGAGGCGGTCTCGATAGTGTCCCCCGCTGAGAGAGCGAGCCCTGCGAGGGTGCGAGGCAGATCATTGAAGTAGGTGAGACTGTTGCCAATAAAGAGGA
>JBDTQP010000151.1:0-7381 GCA_039932125.1 Gemmatimonadota bacterium | reverse complement strand
GGCTTGTAGCTGGTCTTGTCATAACTGAAATAGACGATCAGCGGCCGGCCCTTGACGTTCACTCTAGGAAGGAATCCCCAGTAGCGTCCATCGTATGAGCTGTCGCGATTGTCGCCCATCATGAAGAATGAATCGGCCGGGACGACGATGGGTCCCCAGTCGTGGAGGTCGGGCTGGTAGGTTGCTGGATCGCGTCCGACCAGGTGTTCGACCTGCCAGCGGCGCATCTTGGCGCGTTGCATCGGCTCTTCGGACTTGGCGGGATCGCCACGCACCGCGTACGGCTCATCCACTCTCTTGCCATTGCGATAGAGGTCGCCATCCTCCATCGCCAGTGTGTCGCCCGGCATGCCGATCAGCCGTTTGACGATCTTCATGCCTTCCTGCTCCACCGAATCGAAGACGAGAACATCACCTCGATGAGGTTCCCGGAAAGCGGGGAGATGCTTTCCAGTGAAGGGGACTTCGGCGCCGTAGAGTGCCTTGTTCACAAAGAGAAAATCCCCGATCAGCAGCGTGTTTTCCATACTGCCGGACGGGATTCGGAACGCTTCGATGAGGAAGGTGCGGAGAACCAGCCACACGACAAGCGCGATCGCGATGGACTTGGTCCAGTCCAGCAGCCAGGCGCCCATCGAACGTTCCTGCACCTGGTTCCCGACCGGTGTCGCTGCGACGGGTTCTTCCTTCTTGGACGCCATAACTTCCTTCCTTGAGGTTTGCGCTGCTACCGGCCGGCTACCTATTCCACCCAGTCTGCAATGAAGAGGTCCGTCTCCCCTTCCACGGTGGGTTTACGGTTCGAGGCCCAGACGAGTTTTCGCCCGTCCGGGCTGAACATCGGGAAACCATCGAAGCTGGGATGCGTCGTCAGTTTGACGAGGCCGGTGCCATCGATGTTCACGATGTACAAATCGAAATTGCCGCTCCGGGGAGATTCGTAATTGGAGGCGAAGATGATACGCTTGCCATCGGGATGGACGAAGGGCGCGAAGTTGGCGCCACCGAGCCTGGTGATCTGACGCGGGTTGCTGCCATCGGCATTGGCAATCCAGAGCTCCACTCTTGCCGGGCGGACCAGCCGCTGCCCGAGCAGGGTCTTGTAGTCGGCGGTGTCTGCAGCGGTCGCTGGATACCCCGCGCGCCAGACGATCTGGGTTCCATCGGGAGAGAAGAATGCCCCTCCGTCATACCCGACACGGTTGGTGATTCGCCGGACATTAGACCCATCGATATTCATGGTGTACAGATCGAGATCGCCATCCTTCGTGCTGGTAAAGATGATGGTTTTCCCATTCGGCGAGAGCGTGCCTTCGGCGTTGTACGCCCCATTGCTGGTCAGCGGCTTCAGGTCTGTCCCATCCGCCTTCGACGTATACATCTCAAGGTGGCCGATCGGCCATACGTAGCCGTGCGAACGATCGGGCGGGACCGGGCAATCGGGGGAGTTCTTGAATGTTGAACTGTAGAAAACACGGCGATCGTTGTCGTAGAAGTAGCCGCACGTGGTCCGGCCAAGCCCATTGGAGATGCGGCGCATGCCGGAGCCATCGATGTTCATGATGTATTCCTGGTCGCACCCTTCATTCACTGCGAGCTGGCGCTGAAAAATCAGCTGCTTGCCCGATCGAGAGAAATACGACTCGGCATTGTTCCCGCCGAACGTGATCTGCCGGATGTCATGCAGATGAGATTCCCCAGGCTCCGACTGCACCGGCACGGCGGTTGCCAGGCCACCAGCCCTGGTGCAGGCCGTGAGCAGCATCATGCCGGTCACACTTCTGCGAACACCACGAACCATGTTTATCATCTCAATCCTTCAAAGTGCGAGAGCAGACAGCACTTCGGCGGCATGCCCTTTTGGTTTCACTTTTTCAAAGACCCGCACAATTTTTCCCGCCGGACCAATTACGAAAGTGGTCCGAAGAATTCCCTGGTACTTCCGGCCATACATCGACTTCTCCCCCCATGCCCCGTACGCCTCCGCAACGGTATGATCTTCATCGGCAAGAAGCGGAAATGGAAGGCTGAACTTCTCCTTGAACTTCTGGTGCGACCGCACACCGTCCGGTGAGACGCCAAGCACGACGGCGCCGGTTTTCATCACGGCAGACCAGTGGTCCCGGAACTCACAGGCCTGCGTGGTGCAACCGCTGGTGTCATCCTTGGGATAAAAGTAGAGGACGACTGTCTTACCCTTGAGGTCCTTGAGCGCCACCACCTTGCCGGTATCCGACGGCAGGCTGAAGGCTGGCGCCGGGTTTCCGGCTTTCGGCATGGCCATTCAGTTCTCCTCCGTGCTTGTCGTCTGTACCATACCGCCGGCGATCGGCCGGCGCACGCGCAACACGGGATACTCGGCCCGGGGCCTGAGATCCCGATCGAGGAAATTCCAGGTCGCGAATCCGTCTTCGCTTTCCGGCTCGAGCAGATAGGCCGCGAGCACACCGAGCCGCTGCCGGGTGGGGACGTAGTACCATCCAGCCCTGGCTGTGCCGTCGCGCTGAGACCACTGGCCTTCGATGTTCACCGTGCGATGCCCCTCGAAGACACCGCGCGCCGCCGTGACGCTGTCGATCACAAAACTCTCTACCGAGCCATGCCATTCGCCATTCATCCGCTCGACGATCATACCCTGGCCGAGGAGCAGTCGAACGAGGTGAGCATGCTGGGGCGGAATGAGATAGCCGGCGGGGAGCAGCTCCTTTCGCGCGGCCATAAACCGGTCGTAGACCGGCATTCTGATTGTGCGGAAAACGCCGGTCCGCTTCCGCCGGGCATACGGACCGGCACCATCGCGATCGGGTTCGGTAATCTCAGCAATCACGTCCTGCTCGGTCGCGGGTCCCAGCACCGAGCGGAGGGTGAGTGAATCGGGCGCGTATTGTTCGGCTTCTGCCATCTTGCTACGGAAAGTCGACCGCTGTTCCACCGCCAGGCTCATGACCTCGCGCACAAAATTGTATGTGACCGAGACGCGGTCCGCGAACGGCGCGTTGCTGTACGCTTCACTCAATATCGAGAGCCGTCCACGCATGCCGGCGAGGTTCGACCCGAACCTCGGACGCGCGTCGTAAGTCTCCCACCCCTGGATCAGTGAATCTGGCGTCTGGTTGCGGAAGTTGCCGTAGGAAAACGTCTCCTGCTTGTGCCGCTGACGCATGCGCTGGCGGATCATGGGGAGAAACTGGTCGCGCACATACTCATTGGGAGGCGGGCTGTTTGGGTTGAGACCGGGGGAATAGGTGAGCAGATAGCCGTGATAGCTGCCGTTGGTCGTATGGAGGTCGATGAAAAAATCAGGGTCCCACGCATTTATCAGCGCGAGCGCAGCTCGAGTCTCAGGCGCTTCCTGCTTGACATAATCCCGGTTGAGGTCGAGACCCTGGCCGTTGGCGCGCTCACCGACTATGGCCGGCCCATTCTGTCCCGGGCGGTTCTTGTCGCCCGGGGCGAAGTGATCGTTCCCATCCGCGTTGTAGATGGGAATGAAAAGCACGATCACGCTATCGAGCAGCGAGTGAAGCGGTCCTGTTGTCAGATCACGAAGCAGCATCTGCGCGGCTTCTTTCCCCTCGACCTCCCCTGCGTGAATGTTGGCCTGCACCATGAGAATTGGCTTGCCGCTCCGGTGAGCCGCCGCCGGATTATCCACCATTGGTCGAGCGGCAACCACTACCGGAATGGTCCTGCCTTCCGGGCTCTCGCCAAGAGTCCACTGGCGAATGTCGGGTGTCTTCCGCCCGAGTGAATCGAGGAACGCCATCACATCCGCATGGGACGATGTTTCGCGATAACCGGTCCGTTCCGCGGTCGTGACCTGGCCGGCCACGTTCGAGGCGAGGGCGCCGCATGCCACTACGATGATTGCAGGAATTCTCATGGGCGGAATATAAGCAGGCAGTGACATGGGGAGACGCTCACTCAGGACCTAGGATACGGGACTCGAGCAGCTCCGGAATCGCGTCCTCGACTGTGAAGAGCATCTGGGGGACGAGTACCGGACCTCCCCGGCGCGAAATCAGCCGGTCGGCGCCAGCGAACCGGCTCCAGGCCGAAACCAGGCGCCGATCACTCATGATCACGGCTGGTTCGCTGCCGCCCCGGATCAGCAGATTCATGGTGGCGGGAACATCCCGCAGCGTTGCCGCCAGCACCCGCACCAGGCGATAACCGACGTGGTGCGGATTTTCATCAGGAAGGGAGACCCGTTTCTCGGCTTCACCAAGCGCTACAATCGGATAGTCTGCTGACACCGGCTCGAGGATGACTTCAGTCAGCCATTCAGCCATGCCCTCCGCGATGAACGGATCCAGCTGCCGGACCATGACCTGCCTGCCTTCCAGCCGGAACCCTCGCGCGCGTGGATCCACCTGCCGGCGATGCTCGTGCAGGATATGCTGCCACTCGTGAATCACGGTCCCGAGCGCAAGGAGCGGCTGATAGCTGGGATCGAGCAAAATGGCGTCGCGCGGCTCGAGAAATCCGCTGAACGACGCCGCCGCGACCTCGCCGACCGAAGAAAGCGCATAGCTGTCGCCGCCGAGATCGAGCAGCATCCGGTCGGGGTGAGAGAACGAGAGACGATGCAGCGTCTCGATCAGATCGGGTGTTCCATGCCGGGCGAGCCAGTCCCTGGCCGGGGCATTGTCCGGTTTCACGATCAGGGTGAGAACGTCCGCCGGGATTCCCACCCGCTCGGCCCCCTCGGGATAACCGAAAACACGAATCTGAAGATCAGGAATAGCCGTCTCGCCGCCCCAGGCATCGTGCACGAGATCGGCCGGCGACCGGCGCCCGGCTGAGGTCGCGATCCACCGTCGCTCAACGAGAAATCGCACCGCGGCCAGGTACCACTGGCTCGCGTCTTCGTACCCTTGAAGCAGTGCAGCGACCGCCGCAACGGAGGCAGGCTCCGACTGACGGATAAGCTGTTGGGCTGCGTGAAAAGCCGCGGTGTCGGAATGGGAGAGCGCGAAAAGCCGGTACAGCGCAAGCGGAATCGCCTCTATGCCGGGAGCTGGATTATCCAGGCGGCCGGCCGCCGCCAGCGCTGGACGGGCTGATTCCCAGGTCAGCGCAGGAAATGGGCGTTGGGCCCGGGCGAGTGCTACCGCGTGCACATCGACCAGCCAGGTGCCCTGGGGACGAAAGAGATAATCGAAGCGCCGTGCGGTCGTGTCGGAAGGGAGGTGGGAGCGGATCTTTTCAAGCGTCTGCACTGCGGCGGCCATGAATTCCGCACGATTGAGCACTCCCATCGCGCGGTAGAGAACAGCCGTCCCAAGACTATCGTTTGGAAGCGGAGCGATTCCCGCACGGGTTGCAACCGCTCGATACCGGGCAATTTCCGCCTCGGCGGTTTCTCCAGCCGCATGCGCGGCGGCGAGCCAGCGGCCGGGGATCCGATAATGAGCTTCGGCGGCGGGAATGACGATCTGCTGCTGACGAAATCGGGGCGGTGCGGCGTAGTATTCGTCGTCCGGCCCGATTCGCACGGCCGCCCAGCGATATTTGCGCTGATGACTGTCGGTGGCGGTACCGCGAAGATCATCGCCTTCGGCCTGTCCTTCGAACCGGGCCGGTTCGCTGATACGCGCGGTAAATCGCACCTGGCCGGCAGAATCACTCGTGAGACCAGTCACCGGGGCCCAGGCAGAATCCCGGGATTCGAGAAGGAGTCCACCGGAAGTTGAACCATCTCGTTCGAGCCGCAGCTCGCCAGCCTGGGGCGACCCCCCCGTGGCACTTTCGATCGTAATTTTCCAGCGGCCGGACAGTTGAGCAAAGGCGGGCGGAGCGAGGAACAGGCAGAGCGGTAGCAGCAGCCACAGCGAGCGAGGGAGCTTCAGCACGGTGGCAGCCGCCGCAATCACATGTCCTTCCATTCCTTCGAGATCTGCTCGACCAGTGCGGCGGTATCGGCCGGTGCATTCAGCCGCGTCGCAATATCAGCCTGGGCAATGATTCCGATGACCTGGCGCCGTTCTACGACCGGGAGGCGGCGAACCTGGTTCCTGGCCATGATCTCAAGCGCCCGCTGAATGTCGTCCTCGGGAGAGCATGAAATCGGATTGGCCGTCATGGCCTCCGCGACCTTCGCCTGCGCAGGATCGCGGCCCTCAGCGATGATCTTGATGGCGAGGTCGCGATCGGTGATGATCCCGACCAGAACCATTGAGCTGAAACTCTCCACGACGGGAACAGAACCCACGTTCCGGCGCTTCATCAGCTGAGCGACTTGCGTGACCGTATCACCGGGCTCACTGCAGGCCGGATTCTGGGTCATAATTTCGCGGCAGATCACTGGCATACGCACTCGCGATCAATAGACTTTGAATCGGTGTGAACGGATTTCACCGGTCAACCGATTGGGGATGGACCTGATTCCCCGGCTCGTTCAATCTTCGGCGGGGATGGCCGGTTTCCGTTCAACCACGGTTGCGTTGACGGGAATGCCTTCCGAAAGCCGCTCCAGCCCACCCACCACCACCTGGTCACCCGCGTCGATACCACTTCGAATTTCGACGAAGCCGGGGATTCGCACTCCCAATCCCACCTGGCGACGGGCGGCTTTGCCTTCGGCGACAACCCAGATGAAATTCGCGCCCTGCATTGGCAGAATTGATTCCTCGGGAACCAGCACGGCGTCTGGTCGGATGTCAGTGGCGAGTCGTGCCTCGATGAACATCCCGGCCTGCAGTTTGTGCTGAGGATTGGGGACCCGTGACTTGATCAGAATCGTGCGGGCGGGAAGCTGGACGACGGGATCGACGAAATCCACGGTTCCGGTGAACTCTTCGCCGGGAATGGCGGCAACCCGGAACCGAACCAGCTGGCCGGACTTGAGTTTCTGGGCGTACTTCTCGGGAACCTGGAACGTCGCGCGCTGCGGGTTCACCGTCTGCAGAGTGAGGAGTCGCGAAGACGAGGTGACGTAATCACCGAGACTGACAAATCGCTGGCCGACGATCCCGGAAAACGGTGCGCGCACCGTGGAACGGTCTACTCGAAGGCTGAGAATGTCCACCTGCGCATGAGAGCCCCGCTCGCCCGCCTCGGCGCGTTCGACATCGGCCGCGGAGGAAGCATTCTGTGCCTGCAGGTCCCGGGTCCGCTTGAGAGCCTGATTGGCAAGGTCCCACTCGGCCTGCGCGCGGGTGAGCTGAGCGCGAGCTTCAGCATCATCGATCTTGAAGAGTCCCGCGCCCTGCCCAACTTCCTGCCCCTCGCGCACGAGAATCTCGGTGATCCGTCCTTCGACCTCCGGCTTGAGCTCGATGGCCTGCAGCGCTTCGATCTGGCCGGTGGCCGCGAGCGCATCGACGACGGTGTCCTTCCGCGCCACGGCGACTTCCACCGGCATGGCAAAACCGCCGGG
>JBDTQP010000150.1:0-7419 GCA_039932125.1 Gemmatimonadota bacterium | reverse complement strand
AATGTGATATGCGACGGATACTTCCTGTTGTGAAATACCGTCACCCTCGCCTGCTGCATGTTGAGCGAAAAAATTTCCGAGTCCCCGGTATGAAGGTTTCGCGAGAACCAGGGAAAGAATGCCGTAGAAATCTGGATTCTTATGCGGTGTCCCTGGCGAAAAAGGTTACCCGTCAGCAGGTCGGGGAGCACCAGATGATACACCCGGTCCGGTGTGAGCAGCTCCGCCTCCTGCGTGCCGTTCCGGTAGCTCGCCCGAAGCACATTGAGCCCGGGGTGCATCAGGTTGTACGCGGTGCCATCGGGCGCCACGTCCTGCACGAGCACCCACAAATCCGTATCGCGGCCGTCCAGGGCCAGGAAAATGTCCGCGCTGATGGAACCCACCACGCGCACGTCCTTTTCCAGCACGGGCGTTTCAAATGTCAGGACATTCTCGCGCTCCACCAGGCTGGCGTAATCGTGCGCGCCTGATCGTCCCGCATAGGGATCGGTCAATGGATGCATCGGGTCCGATTCAAAAACGCTGAATTCATCGGGATCTGACGGCCGGGTAGGTGTCAGCCGCCCCAGCCGCGAGGTGGAATCTGCTCCAGCGAGGTAAAGTGTGAGTGGCCGGGTCTGGGGAAGTGGCCAGCGTGGCGCAGTGAGCCAGCGATTCTCTCCCATCACGTACACCCGAACGGGTGGGAGCGTGTCAACGCCATTTTCGATATCACGAACGTAGCGATCCATCCAGGACAGCACGATCTCGTCATAGTCCACGACGGCCGCCGAACCCATTTCCCGGTCTCCCACCTTGCTCACGCCCATACCCCCGACGCCATGTGCCCAGGGGCCGATCATCAGCCTGGTGCGCAAGGGTCCTCGCCCGCGACGGGCGGCAATCAATCCGTGGAAGTTCCTGATCGCGCCCGAGGGGCCGTAGGCTTCGTCATGCCAGCCGGAGAGGTTGAGCACCGCGGCTTTGGTGTTTCGATACCGGCCCGCGAGCTCAGCCCATTTCCACCATGGATCGGCCGGCGGGTGATTCAGCCACTGGTAGTACCACGGCGCCACCTGCTTGAGTGCCGGCAGTCCGCGAAGGGGGAGGTAGCTGACAATCCCGAAACCTTCTCTGTCCCATGCGGCCGCTGCGTCCTCATACGATCGGGGCCCGGCCAGGCCTTTTCTCACCCGCGTGTCGGGGGCAATGTTGTTCCACGTCCAGTCAATCCACGAGAGATCCCACACGCCGCCGCTGTAGAAGAAGGTCCGCGGCGTCGCGAACGTCATCGCCGGGACCATGGCTTTCAGGTGCGGTGGTCCCTCCACCGCGGCGAGCCACTGGACCGCGCCGGGGTAGGAGAGCCCGAAGGTGCCGATTCGGCCGTCCGACCATGTCTGCGCCGCCGCCCATTCGATCGTATCGTACCCGTCCTTTCCTTCGTTCTGATAAGGAACAAACTCGCCTCCCGATCCATACCGGCCCCGGACATCCTGTATGACGACCGCATACCCGCGCTCGACAGCGTGACCAAATATCGTATACTCGAGGACCGCGCTCTTCCGATCGTAGGGCGTTCGGTACACCAGCACCGGGAACGGCCCCTCGCCCTCCGGATGCCACACATCCGCGAGGAGCACGACGCTATCGCGCATCGGTATCGAAATGCCGGTGTCGCGAACGATCGGAATGCTGTCGGAAGGTTGCTGTGCCAGCGCGCTGGTCGCCAGCGAAGCCAGGGTGCCCAGGAGGACCGGAAATGTCATGGGAAAAGGATCGGCGGGAAGAGGTCGCGAAAAGATAATAGAAGCCTGGGGCTCAGGCGTCATGCCTCTGTGCTATGTTTGAACCCTCACTCCCATACACCACGAGCTCTCATGTCCCGACCCGTGCTCCTCGGCGTTCCCTATGATGCGGGCGCCTCCGGTCAGCGTGGCGCTGCGCTGGCTCCGCCCCGTATCCGCCAAGCCCTCCACGATCCCAGCTCCAACACCTTTACTGAATCGGTGGTGGATGTCGCCGGTCCGGGGATTCTGGAAGACGCGGGGGACATGGTGCTCACCGGGGAGACCATGCTCGAGGATGTTGAGCGCGAGGTGGCTCGGCAGCTCGAGCAGGCCCGGATACCGATCGTGCTCGGCGGAGATCATTCCATATCCCTGCCGGTCGTGCGCGCGGTGCATCGCGTCCGGCCGGGCTTTGCGCTGCTTCACTTTGATGCCCATCCCGACCTCTATCCGGAGTTTCAGGGCAATCGTTTTTCCCACGCCTGTCCCTTCGCGAGGATCATGGAGGAAGAGCTCACCCAGAACCTGGTGCAGCTTGGCATCCGCACCGCGAATGCGATCCAGGTTGAACAGGCAAGGAGATTTGGAGTAAGGACGGTGGTGCCGGATGAATGGTCCCGCGACTGGCGGTATGACGGTGGGCTACCGGTCTACATTTCGATCGACATTGATGTGCTCGACCCTGCCTTCGCCCCTGGTGTGTCCCACCCCGAACCCGGTGGCGTGTCCACCCGCCACCTGCTCGCAACCCTGCAGCGGATCACGGCACCCATCGTTGGGGTCGACATCGTCGAATACAATCCGCTCAATGATCCCGCAGGGTTGACCGCGTTCGTCACGGCGAAAATTCTCAAGGAAGTCGTGGGAATCGTCCTGCGAAACGGCTCGGTCTGATCATTTCCTTCTTACTCGCTCAAGCGTTCCGGATCTGGCGCAGGTAGTCGCGCAGCACCATGAACTTGTCATAGACTACGACCCCCTTCCTTTTCCGTCCGAACTCACGAAAGAGGTCGCCCAGCCGGCCCCGCCGGGTCACGTAGAACCGGAACGTTTCCGCAAAATCTTCCTGCGGATGGCGCGAGGCATAGGCGCTGACGAAATTCGTGGGAGCGATCGCTACCTCGCGCCGCTGGAAGTACACCCAGGTGTCGTCCATCCCGCGGTACACCTTGTCTACTTCTCCAAACGCGCGGCGAAAACGATCGGTCTGAGTCCAGGCCCAGTTGTGAAAGAGAAAACTGTGGCCCAGCTCATGAGATATCAGGCCGACCAGCATCGTCCATGAAATCTCGTCGCGGCGGCGTTTGCCAACCACGTATCGCTGTTCAATCTCGACAATCTTGGGATAGCGCGGGTCCACCCCGGAGATCCCGGGACGGAGAAGCACGCGGTATCCCCAGTCCTTGATCCGGGACACCAGCAGAAGCCGGCGCACCCGGCGCAGGGCGCGGGGGATGAGATCTCGCCCCGTCGCATCGTTTCCGCACCAGGGGCAGGTGTTCATCCAGTCATTAACCCCCCGGCTGCAGTGCGGACACTCGCCTTCGTACCGGTCGTCGCTCCAGCTCTGTTCGTGCCCGCACCAGGGACAGAACGGCATCGGGTACTGCACGCCGCCGCCGCATCCCCAGTCGCAGCGCGCGTCCATGCGAAAGCCCTTGGGTGCCAGCAGTGGCTCCTCACTCGATGCGCCGGCTTCGTAGATGTCGACGCCGCACCAGGGGCAGCTGGAAAACTTGTCGCTGACAACCCAGCCGCAGTTGTAACACTCCGCCCCGGTGATCTGGGCCGTGTCTCCCCACTTGAGCGCTCGGCTGCATTGGGGACAATGCGGCCAGAACCGCTGAAGCCGCTGGCCGCAGACACATCGAAGCTCTGGTCGAGGTATCGGCTCCCTATGACGCCGGATGACGGGTGTGCGCGGAGGCTTAGACGTCATAGCGAGCCACCGCCTCTGTGAGAATCCGCCGGATCAGCGCGGTGTAGGGCATCCCGGCCTTTTCCGCGGCGTTGGCCACATCATGCCCCCAGCTGAGAAACGGATTCGCATTCGCCTCGATGAGCCACACCTGATTGTCTTTCGTCAGCCGGAGGTCAAGCCGGGCGTAATCCTGCAACCAGAGGGCGCGCTGAGCCGTCCGGCAGATCTCCTCGATGGTCTTTCGCACAGCCTTGGCGATCGGGCGGGCAAAGACATTCCGGATGCCCTTGCGCTTGCGATAGGACTCATCCCACTTGGCGTACTGCGTCGCGATGCGTTCTTCGGGCAGCGTCTTGCTGTGATCGAACACCATTTCAGTGATGGGCAGCAATTCGAGTGAATCGCCGTTGCCGATCACCGAGACATAGAGCTCGCGCCCATCGATGAATTCTTCCGCGATCGCGGGCTGCCTGAACCGTTCATGGACAAAGGTGACGCGTTCGACGAGGGCAGCCAGGTCGGTCACGACCGAGGCCTGGGCGATTCCCGCCGAGGCATCGGTCTGAAGTGGTTTGACAAACAGGGGGAAATGCAGGTCACCGGGCAGGACGATCTTCTCGCCCGGGCGCCAGGTCGCGAAACCCGGGACCTTGATCCCGTGATACGCGAGCACCTTCTTGCTCATTGCCTTGTTGCGAGTGACCAGAAGAGCGGTCGGCGAGGATCCGGTGTAGCGATACCCCTCGGCATCGATCAGGGCAGGGAAGAGGTAATCCAGCTCCGCTTTCCCGTGAAACGATTCGGCCCCATTGAACACCAGGTCCGGCTTGCACTCTGCCAGGGCGGGCGCCAGGCACTGGATATCGTCATGCACCCCGATCAGGTGGACTTCTTCCCCCAGCTGCCGCAGCGCGTCGGCAATCTGGTACTCCATATCCGGCTCCTCCTGGTCCCAGGCAGCGATTTCCTTTTCCATCTGCTGCCAGTGATCCGCCGGCGACCAGTCCGCCCAGGGCGTGTCGAAGACAACGGCTATGCGCATGGGCCGCCGGGTTCAGGAATGTGCCGGTTGGAAAGCATGGAGATGGATGATAATCCGGACAAGAAGGATTGCTACGTCAGACCTGGGCGGAGGGGGAATGGGCTTCCCGATTAGCTGCGGGTTTGGTTCACTCCCCAACCACCATCTATCGTCCACTATCCACTATCCACTATCCACTATCCACCAACCACTATCCACTATCCACCAACCACTATCCACTATCCACTATCCACTAAAGCCATCCCTTTGCCCGGGCCATACGCGCCGCCTCTACCCGGTTGCTGGCGCCGATCTTGGTGATCGCCAGCGACAGGTAGTTCCTGACTGTTCCTTCACTGAGCTCCAGCTGTGCCGCGATGTCGGCGCCTTCGATCCCCTCCGCCGCAAGCCGCAGGATCTGACGCTCCCGATCCGTTAGCGGATCTCGCTCGCTCAGCGCTTCGACGGCGAGCTCCGGGTCAATGACGCGGCCGCCACTGTGCACCCGGCGTATCGCGCTCGCCAGGTGGGCTGACGGCGCATCCTTGAGCAGATACCCGCTGGCGCCGGCCTCCATGGCCTTCCGCAAATATCCCGGCCTGGCAAAGGTGGTGAGGATGATGATTCGAGTCGTCGCGCCGCGCTGCTTGAGGGCCGCGGCGAGCTCGAGGCCGGTCATCTCGGGCATTTCGATGTCGCTGATGAGAATGTCAGGCTTCTGATCGAGGATCATGTCGAGCGCGACTCGGCCGTTGGCTGCCATCCCGGAAATCACAATGTCTGCCTCGGTTTCCAGTAACGCTGCCAGGGCGCCCAGGACCATCGCCTGGTCTTCGGCAATCACGACCCGGATCATGCCGGCAGTCCTTCAGCCAAGCCCGTCGGAATCGCGGAATCGGTCACCGGCAGATGGATCATGAGACGAGTGCCCTTGTGACCTTCGCGTTCCAGTGTCCCGCCAAGTGCCTCGATGCGCTCGCGCATGCCTGTGAGGCCTGCTCCTTCTCCTGCCGAGCCACCCCGACCGTCGTCCCTGACCTCCAGCCGGCACCGGCCATGGTCAAGGTCGAGACGTATGCTGCACCGCCTGGCATCTGCATGCCGAATGATGTTCGTGGTCGCTTCCCGTATAGCCAGCGCGAGGACTCCTTCCTGCGCCGGAGCAAGGCGAACGGGTTCGACGCTGGTCTCAACGTCCACTCCCGCTGTTTCGAGTGCATTCCCCATTCGACTGATCTCACTGGCAAGGCTCCCGGCACGGTAACCGGTGATCGCGGCGCGTACCTCCCTCAGGGCCTCACGGGAAATAGCCTCGACCTCCCGGATTTCCCGCACGGCGCGCGCTGTATCGCGGTCGGCCAACCGTGACGCCAGTTCTGACTTGAGAATGATCAGGGAAAGAGTATGGCCGAGGACGTCGTGCAGGTCCCGCGCAATGCGCTCACGCTCATTTGACTCCGCGAGATGCACGATCTCATCCTCGGCAAGTTTGAGGCGCGCATTGGCGCGGCCAACCTGAGCATAGTGAATGTTGACCCCGCCGATCATGGCGACAAAGACCAGGGCCACGATCCAGAACTGTGGGTCGAGCGACAGGACCAGACTCTCGGCAATGACGATCGCCATGAGTATGCCGATGCACCGGACGGCGAGCTTGACGTTCTTGAGCCGGGCGAGAAACGCCGAGGCGAATATGAAATACGCCGCCGCTGCGGGGTTGATGGGCGCCAGTCCTGCGCCGATCGCCGCAATGCCAGCAACACACCACAGGAGACCGCGATCATCTACCCAGAAGCCCCTGAAATACAACACCAGGAAGGTGATTATGCTGGCAATACTCCATGCCCACTCTGCGGTCGTTGCTCCAGAAAGAATCGGGTATACCGGAACGGACGCGAGGTACACGAGCCAGGCATACCCGGTCCAGCCTCCTGGATTATCGCGCGGGAGCAGTCTCATGGGAGACCAATGAAAAAAGTGGGTGCCGGCGTCATGGCTTATCCGTAGAGCTTCCCTTCGTCCAGGCGATAGGCCCGAAGTGCCAGCGCGAGAAATCCTATGGTGAATCCACAGAGCACTGCCAGGTGGGTGGCAACCGAATCTCCGTTGCCGGCGCCGATAGCTGTCAGGGCAAGCTGCGCGAAATGGTACGCCGGCAGAAATGGCGCAACGTGCTTGAAGAACGATGGGAGAATCTCCATCGGAATCCAGAGCCCCGACGCAAAAGACATGGGAAGATAGACCAGGTTGACGATGGCGGCTGCTGAGTTGGGGCCGGCCAGGTAGCCCAGTGCCAGGCCCATGGCGCAAAATGGCAAGCTGCCGAGCACGAGGGTCAGTGAGAGCATTGCCATGCGGCCGACGCTCAGACTCACGTGTCCGAAGAGGACGCCCAGGGTCAGGAGGAGAATCGAGAGCAGCAGGCTCATGGCCATGCTCATCACAATTCTGGCGACGAAGTAAGCCATCGGCGGCATTGGGCTCGCGCGCTTGACCAGCAGCCATCCCTGGCCTCTCTCGACCGCCACTCCGACCCCAAAGCCGACGAACGACGCGCCAATCACGCCGAATGCCCCGTAGGTCGCGATCAGATATGTCGCGGCCGCGTTGCTTCCGTCCTTCGGCGACATGGCCAGGCCGAAGAGAACGTAGAACATGATCGGAAAAAGGATTGTCGGCACCAGGTAGGCCGGCATGCGGACTGT
>JBDTQP010000149.1:0-7457 GCA_039932125.1 Gemmatimonadota bacterium | reverse complement strand
CCCTCGGGATGACGACCGGAGCGGGTCAACCGCGCCTTCGGCGGGGAGGAATAGAATCTCTCGCTGCTTTCAGCCCTGCACCGAGATTGGCGAGAAGGCTATCATCGGCCCAGGAGCAGCGAGGGAACCGCCTCAAGATGGCCGGAAGCTGGGTGGCGACGCTGCTCCCGAGAATGGGGACAAGGTCCCTCGGGCGTGACACGCCCTCGGGATGACGACCGGAGCGGGTCAACCGCGCCTTCGGCGGGGAGGAATAGACCCCTCAACAAAAACCGGCCTACCAATCGATGGAGAGGTCGAGCCATCCTGGATTGTACTGCTCAATAAGCTGCAATCGCTTCTCACGGGTCCACGATTTTATCTGCTTTTCCCTCATGATTGCGTACAGCGGTGATGAATGCGTCTCCCAATAGACCAGCCTTGTGACGTGGTAACGAGAAACGAAGGTGCCGGGTGATGCGGAACGATGTTCCGACATTCGACGAGCAAGATCGTTGGTTACACCGGTGTAGAGAACACGTGAATGGCTGGCAAGGATGTAGACATGGAGTGGACGAGCCATGCCTGAAGCTATTCATCAGGCTCAACCAGGGCTCAAACCCGGGTTGCTTCCATGGCCACGACTCAGCATTATCCCCCTCCATACACACAGACCTGAGCTCCCCATGTCAAAACCGTCGGTGCTTCTATGCGCATTCTTCGCGTTCACGCCAGTCTGCGTGACTGGGCAGCAGGCCCCCAGCTTCGCCCGCGCCTGGCAGGAGACCCGATCCTTCTACGACAGCACGCTCAAGGCCGAAGGCATCGTTGGAAGCGGGCTGATGGTGGTCCGGGGAGATTCAGTGCTCGGGCGGACCTCATACGGCATGGCAGACATCGCAAGCGGTCGGGCGACGGACTCCAACACCATCTACCACTGGGCCTCCATCACGAAAACTTTTACCGCCATCGCCATTATGCAGCTGCGCGATCGGGGGCTGCTCACGCTCGATGATCCCATCGTCAAGTATGTCCCTGAGCTCCGCGAAGTCCACGATACCTTCGGCGGGATCGAAGAGATCACTATCCGCCACCTGCTCAGCCATTCGGCAGGTTTCCGAAATCCCACCTGGCCCTGGGCCGGCGACAAACCGTGGCACCCGTTTGAGCCCACCCGATGGAGCCAGCTTGTCGCCATGTTGCCGTATACAGAAATACTCTTCAAGCCAGGCACCCGGTTCAGCTACTCCAATCCCGGATTCATTTTTCTGGGCCGGGTCATCGAACAGCTATCGGGCGAGGACTACGAAGTCTACATGGAAAAGAATGTCCTGCGACCGCTCGGGATGACCCATACGTACTTCGACCGAACACCGTATCACCTCCTTCGCTACCGCTCAAACAACTACACAGTGAAGAACGGGCATCCCGTCGCCAACGGGCTTGATTTTGACACCGGCATAACCGTTTCGAACGGCGGATTGAACGCACCCCTGACCGATATGGCGCGCTATCTCCAGTTCCTGGTGGGGGCGCCCGGATTGAGCGACGATGCCCGGAAAGTGCTCTCGAGGTCATCCATTGAAGAGATGTGGCGGCCTGTGCTCCCGAATATTCAGGGTGATGGACAGCCTGATGGATCCGTGGGGCTTTCGTGTTTCATCAGTGACACCAAAGGCACCCGGCTGATCGGACATACCGGAAGCCAGGCCTCATTCCGCAGCTTCTTCTATCTCAATCCGGACACCCGCTCAGCTATGATCGCCGTCTTCAATACCGTCGCCGATGATGATAATGGCCATCCCTCGGTGGAGACTGTGTTCAAAGGTCTGCTCAGCCGTTACCTGGAGTTGATCATTCCCGCATTGCGAGAAAGCCCTCGAGAAGCCATCCATCGGTAACAGGGGCGATCAATCGACGCGACCGAGGACAGTTCCGAGTCGCGACAGTCTCGTTCAACAAGTGCCGGCGGCCGAATCGCTGATCAGAATGCCAGAACTCCTGGCTGAAGTTTTCGATCTCCGGAGTATTGTGACCACGCCGTTCGCAGATGCGGCCCGGGGCAATCACTTCCAAGACCCAGTTCACGGTACGCTGGAATCCGCTGACCTGCCCGGAACGGGAAGGGCGCAGGAGGTCTCGTCAGGAACAGGACAGGGTCGGACTGTCCCAGACGTGGAACGATTTGAACCAGTCGGCAGAATCTGACCTTGAGAAAGCCACGAACTCGCCTTCCCCGGCCCGATTCGAACGTTCCGAAACACTTTTCCAGCCGGTCCTCTTTCCTCCAGCAACCGCCCTCCACATCTTGATTTCGGAAGGCAGGACTCTCCGAGACCCCCGGGGCCTATGCGCATTCGACTCAAGCTTGACCAGCTCCATCAGCTTCTCGCCAGGAGCTCACTTAGTCAGAATCACTGGGCCATCCGGCTGGGGTTGTCCAAGGGACACCTGTCCAATCTGCTGAGCGGCAAGCATCTCTACCCCTCGGCGAGGACCCGCGAGCGTATGCTCGAAGTCCTGGGCGTTCCCTTTGACCAGCTGTTCGAAGTAGAGCCTGGGCACGAGCTTCCCGAGCACCCGGTCCAACGCGCGCTTGCCGATCACTACCTGGCGGATCGGCAGATCGGCCAGGGAGGGATGGGGACGGTGTACCTCGCGCGGGACATACGGCTGGAGCGGGTTGTCGCGGTGAAAATCGTGAGCGCGGAGGCGGTGAGCGGGGTCGGCAGCAAGGCACTCCTTAAGGAAATCATTCACACCAACCGTTTGCAGCACCACAACATCCTTCCAGTGCTGGATATCGGCGAGGCGGACGACTCGCCCTACTATGTCATGCCCTATGTGCGGGGCGGCTCGCTCAAGGACCTTCTCAAGGAAAAGACCAGGCTGCCGGTCTGGCGCGTGCTCTCGATCGGGCAGGGTGTCGCCGCAGCACTGGATTACGCCCATCGCAGTGGTGTTCTCCATTGTGATGTAAAGCCGGCGAATGTGCTCCTCTCGGACGATCATGCCTATCTCGCTGACTTCGGAATCGCCCGGGTGATTCAATCGGAGGTGTGGTCGGGAGAATGGCGCGCCGAATACGACTCCGGAGCTGGCACTCCTGCCTATGTGAGTCCGGAACAGGCCCGCGGCGATGCGAACCTCGACGGGCGATCCGATGTGTACAGCATGGCCTGCATGGTGTTCGAGATGCTCACCGGCAAGCCGCCGTTTGAAGGGGAAACCACGCTAGCCACAGTAGCGAAGAGGTTTACTGGTGAGCCACCACGGATCAGCGCCATCGCACCCGGATTGTCGCGTGACCTCGAAGAGGCTGTCTATCGGGCTATGGCGGTCGACCGGAATGAGCGGACCGCCACGGCGGGCGCCTTCATGGAAGAGTGTCGCCGGGCGGTTGCGCGAACCGGAACGATCGTGGGCGTATCGCAGGGTAAAGAGAGTAGCGTGGTCGCCACCCGTGGCTCGTTTCGCGGCCGGATCGCCGATGCGCTGCAGGACGTGCGCTTTGCCCTGCGCGGAATTTCGCGGGCTCCTGCCTTTGCCCTCGCTGTCGCGCTCACGCTGGGACTCGGCATCGGCGCCAACGCCGTCATGTTCGGTTTGATCGATCGCCTGCTCCTCCGGCAACCCGAATATGTCCGAGCCCCGGACGAGGTAAAGCGGCTGCTTGTCAAGCGATCCTTCGCTGGAGACCGACTCCCAACCACGTCTCTCTCCTGGCTGGACATGACCGACTGGAAAAAGGCGAAGAGTTTCAGCCAGGTGGCCGGATTTTTCAACACCCGGCTGCCGGTGGACCGCGGCCGAAGTGCGGCCGAGGTCTCGGGCGTCATGGTTACGGCGAACTATTTCCCGCTCCTCGGCGTGTCGCCCTATCGGGGAAGATTTTTCTCCGAGGACGAAGACAATGTCGGATCTGCAGGAACCGTGGTGCTCTCCTACTCCTATTGGCAGAAGCGTTTTGCCGGAGCGACCGCACTGGGTGAGGTGCTGCGACTCGGACGCGGCTCTTACACGGTGATCGGGGTGACGCCGCCCGGGTTCACCGGCATTGACATTCGAGAAGTTGATATGTTCCTCCCCATCCGCGCGGCGGCAGCAGAAGCAATCGGGGGAGACTGGGCAACATCTCGCAACTTCTACTGGGTTCGCCCGGTGGTTCGGCTCGCACCCGGCGCCAGCATCGCGTCGGCGGAGGCGGAGGCAACGGCATTGCACCGGGAGGGAAGGGCTGAATCCAGGGGATACGATCCGAAGGCGTCGGTGATCGCGGCCCCGTTGCTCGAAGCACGAGGTCCGTTAGCCCCAAAGGAAGTACGGGTTTCAATCTGGCTGGCGGGTGTCTCGCTCGCGCTCCTGGTGATTGCTTGCGCCAACGTGATGAATCTATTGCTCGCGCGGCTGACGCATCGTGATCGCGAACTGGCAGTGCGACTGGCGCTCGGGGCCGGCCGGCGTCGCCTGGTGAGACAGTTGGTGACTGAGACCATCGTGCTCGCGCTCATCGCGGCAGTGACCGGGCTCCTGATAGCACAGTGGGGTGGAACCGTCCTCCAGAAAACGCTATTGCCCAATGTCATGTGGATATCGCCACTCACCGACTGGCGGATCATCACTTTCACACTGGGAGTTACGCTCGCGGCAGGGATCGTTTCCGGGATCGTACCGGCGCTTAAGAGCAGCCGGCCAGACCTGGCATCTTCACTGAAAATCGGTCGAGGCGGACCAGCGGCGCAGCGTTCCCGGCTCCGGGCGACCCTCCTGGTCTTCCAGGCCAGCCTTTCTGTTGTCCTGCTTATTGCTGCGGGGCTCTTCGTGAAGAGCCTCGGACTCATTCACTCCATGGACGCAGGCCTGGACATCGGGCTGCTCGCGGTGGCTTCAGTGGACATGCAGGCGGCTGGTTATGAACCTGCCGCTGCCCGCGCGCTCCAGGAGAGAGCCATCGAGCAGATCAGACATATTCCCGGGGTTGCCGGTGTCACCGGCGCCAATTCAGTTCCGTTCTGGTCCAGCTGGGCGGAGGATATCAAAGTGCCCGATGTGGACTCGCTGCCGAATTTTCCTGGCGGCGGGCCCTATATAGTCGCCGCGACACCCAATTATTTCGACATCATGGGTACCCGGATAACCGAAGGACGGGGATTCACTGATGGAGACGTTGAGGGCGCACCCCGCGTCGCCGTCGTCGGAGAGACGATGGCGCGAATGCTCTGGCCAGGTGAGAAGGCCATTGGCAAATGCCTCATCATCGGTGACGACACCATGCCCTGCACCAGCGTGGTCGGCGTGGCGGCCGACGCACCCCGGACGAGTCTTCTCGATCGGGAAAACGGCCAGTACTATGTGCCGGCGGAGCAGTTCAGGTCCCATGCTCCGTATGAGGCCCTTTTCGTCCGCGCCACCGGGGACGCGAATGCGATCGCGGAGCCGGTTCGCCGCGCACTGCAGGAGGTCGCCCCTGATCTGCCGTACGTCGATGTACGGCCGCTCTGGCAGCTCGCGGAGCAGGAGACGAGATCGTGGAAGCTCGGCGCGACCCTGTTCAGCATCTTCGGCGGGCTTGCGATGATCGTGGCGGCCATCGGCCTCTACAGCGTGCTCTCATTCAGTGTGGCACGGCGAACCCAGGAGTTCGGCATCCGTGGCGCGCTCGGCGCCAGCATGGGTGACATCGTCTCCCTGGTACTTCGCGGCGGCATGCAGGTAGTTCTCATCGGCCTCGGGCTCGGCTTTGCCATTGCCGTCGTCGGAGCGCGCTGGATCGCTCCCCTGCTCTATCATATCTCACCGTATGATCCCATCGTCTACGGCACCGTGGGCGTCGTCCTCTTCATCGCTGCTCTCATCGCGTGTCTCGTTCCCGCAATCAGGGCAACCCGGGTGCAGCCTATGGAAGCGCTGCGCAGCGAGTAACCGGCGTTGGTGTTGGCTAACCGGCTTCGCCTTATCGTCAAGTTGGTTAACTGCCCCTCGCGGAAGGCGCGGAATTCCGCGGAAGCCACGGAAACCTGCAACAGCTACATCCTCTCTAGCTCTTTTCTCAAGAAAAGCAGTTCCTAATCTGTGACTGCACCTTACGTGGGCGCTGAGCGAACAAGAGGACCTGGGTAAGCACCAGTGGGATCAGATTGTAAAACCCTCGTTGTTAAGACCTGCATAGTGGTTGTGTGTTTGTCTAGAGCATTCGAGTTTCGTACGATTGAAGGGACGCCTCGTTGGTTTTCGCGGAACTCCTCAGTTTCCGCGAGGGGCAGTTGCAAGGCTCCAGCATTGAAACGATTTGATCCAGGCGAGAACTTGCTGGTTCGCCATCCCGCTCTAAGTTCCAACTCCGCAGGCACACCTCAAGAAAGTCTACATGATTGCTCGCACCTGGCGCGGCGCTGTGAACGACAAAGATGCCGAGCCGTACCTTGAATATCTCCACAAGACCGGGCTGGCGGAGTATCGATCGACCCCGGGGAACCTTGGCGTACTCGCGCTTCGGCGGACCATCGGTGGTAACGCGGAGTTTCTGCTTATCACGCTCTGGGAATCCGAAGCAGCTATCCAGCGATTCGCCGGGGAAGAGATCGGCAAGGCGGTTTTCTATTCGGAAGATGATGCGTTCCTGGTCAATCGCGATGACTTCGTGAATCACTATGACGTGGTCTACCAGTCACCGGAAAAGACTCGTTGACCCAACCGCATGATCCGGAAGCGCCCAGGGGGAAACTGCTGGCGGCGTTTGCCTGCATCTACATTTTCTGGGGAGCTTCCTTTCTTGGCGTTCGCTATGCCGTCCAGGATATTCCGCCCCTGCTGACCATGGGACTGCGGTGTTTCGGCGGCGCCGTAATCCTTTCAATCTGGACGCGCGCGCGTGGCGACTGGGAGCCGACGACGGCGGACGAGTGGAAAACAGCCGCTCTAGCCGGGGCACTGCTCTTCATTGTATGTCACGGGTTGCTGGCCTGGGCCGAGCAGCGGGTATCCTCCGGACGAGCAGCGTTGTTTCTCACTGGTATTCCTCTCTGGACCGTCCTGCTCAGTGCGCTCTACGAGCGGCGACGCCCCACCACCCGGGTGGTGCTGGCGATGGGACTCGGCGTTGCCGGTGTGGCGGTGCTGACCAGGGGCGTCGGATCGACTGGTACAGGCATCGACCAATTCGCCCTGGTCCTCAGCGCATTTGGCTGGGCCGCGGGCTCCCTGGTGGGACGGCATGGTACACGACCGCGTTCGGCCACCCAGACCACGGCGATGCAGCTGACCGCCGGTGCGGTCTGGCTGCTGAGCGGGAGTCTTATCGCGGGAGAGCTTTCTGGATGGTCACCGGCCCAGGTGGGGCTTCGGAGCGGAGTCGCGCTTGCGCTGCTCGTTGTGTGCGGCACGGCGATCGGGTTTGGCGCGTACACCTGGCTCCTGCGCGTGACGAGGCCGGCCGTCGCGACGAGCTATGCCTTCGTAAACCCGGTGATCGCGCTGGG
>JBDTQP010000148.1:0-7472 GCA_039932125.1 Gemmatimonadota bacterium | reverse complement strand
CGATCAATCCGCCCCTGGTGGTCACCGCACAGAGCGAGGTGTCGGTAACATTAATGGTCGATGTGTCCTCCTGGTTCCTGAATGGTGGGGCATTGATCGATCCTTCGCTTGCACTACAGGGCGGCGTCTTTGAAAACCAGGTCAAGAACAATATCGAGGCCTCATTCGAAGCCTTCCACGACGACAATCACGACGGCCATGGAGACGACGATTGAGCCCGTTGTTTCTCCTGCCAGCCTTCCAGCGATCCAGGGAAGCCGGGGCGATCGCCCCGGCTTCATCGCGCAGGTGACAGGGTACAGTCGCCGGCTACGTCAGCTATGGCATTCCCATTACATGTGGAACGAAGCAATGCAGTCGATTTTCTGTCAGGATCCTGGACCGACTCATCTTCTGCATGCGCGGCATGATCTTACGCCACCTGGGGTCAGTGGTACACCGGTTGCCTCCTCTGCGTGGGGCCAGGCGCTCCAATGCAGTGAGCGGACACGCTGATGGCTGATCCTCGCTGGGTGGTCGTGGTGCGACTCTCTGACAGCTTCCGCACGACGCTGACGGATATCGCCACGGAGTTTGGTGCCGGCATCCTCGAGTGGACACCCAAATCGGGAGAACCAATTCCAGGCGACGGCAGTACGCTGGTTATACTAGCCGGCGGGTCAGAGGGGGATGCACTCGATTTGCTCGCGAGTATTCCAGCGACCATCACAAGGTTTGTCATCGGCGCCCTGCCGGATCATCGGATTGCCGCGGCGGCCGTTCAACGCGGGGCGACCGACTACTTCGCGTTGCCGGAAGACCAGGCCCTGCTGCGGCGCTCCCTCGAGCGAGAGCTTCGCGAGGCTCGGGGGAAAGCTGCCGCGCAGGCGCTCGCCGCCGCCGAGCGGCGTGAAAGCGGATTTGACGCGATCATCGGTCGCAGTCCCTCGCTTCGCACGACGCTCGACCAGGCGGCGAGAGTTGCACGGCATCGCGATGTCACGGTGCTCGTCGGCGGTGAAACCGGCACCGGAAAGGAGCTACTGGCACGGGCCATTCACTATCACAGTCCACGAGCAGCCGAGCCATTCGTCGAGATCAACTGCGCCGCCATTCCGGCCAACCTGCTTGAAAGTGAGCTCTTTGGTCATGAGCGCGGCGCATTCACCGGGGCGGTAGCGGCAAAGCCTGGGCTCTTTGAAATGGCGGATGGCGGCACGTTGTTCCTGGATGAGGTGGGCAACCTGCCGATGGAACTCCAGGCCAAACTCCTGCGAGCGCTGGAGAGTCGCGAGATCCGCCGGGTCGGCGGGCAGACAACCCGGCGCATCGATGTCCGGCTCATCGGAGCGACGCATGTGAACCTGGGGGCGGCCGTTGCCCGCGGAGAATTTCGTGAGGATCTGTACTACCGCCTGAATGTCGTCGCCCTCACGCTGCCGCCCCTGCGGCTTCGCGATGGAGATATCGAAATTTTGGCCGAAACCTTTGTCTCCCGACTTGCAACCAGCAATGGACTGTCGGTACCACCACTTTCTCCCGAAGTCCGCTCGGCGCTTCGGAGCCACCCGTGGCCGGGCAACGTGCGTGAATTGCGCAACGCGATCGAACGGGCGCTGGTGCTTTCTCCGCCTGGAACCCTGCGGGTCGAGGAGCTTCGGCTCGATCGTGTGACCGAGCCGCAGCGAGAGGACGCGCTGCCATTCCCCGCTGACCTCAGCACCATCATACGCGCAGCGGTGGTGCAGATGCTCAAGCAGTGCGGTGGGAACAAAAGTGAAGCGGCTCGACGGCTTGGCATATCGCGACCGCGGCTGCAACGGCTCCTCGAAGGTGAAAGTATCGACACGGATTGACGCACAAAACCGACTTTACACTGGTAATAGCAAGGAATCATATGACCAGATATTCCAAGGAAATCGTGTCACACCGGTTCCATTTCGCGCTGCCGGCTCTTTTGGCGCTGGGGCTTGTGACTTCATCCTGCGGTGACTCCTCTTCGCCGCCTGATCCCATCATCAGGCCGGAAACGGATCTCAATATCCTGACACTTGCCGTCGGGTCGCCTCCGTTACTGGAGGATTCCATCAGCTTCTACGCCCTGTACGATGAAAACCGCGAAGGTGAAATCAATTTCGTCGGCGGCGAGCGCTACCTCAGTCTTAAAATCGATCGTCACGCCCTTTCCACGCGACCGGATGGATCATCGTTCGGCCCGGGCGACTCCGTGCTCATCACCATCAAGGTCAAAGCCCCGGACAGTCTTCTTTTCGACTTCCAGCCCGCGGGCCTGCGTTTCTCAGCAGGGAGTCCGGCGGAGCTCAGCATCGAATACGGTCACGCCGGGACCGATCTGCCTGGAGACTTCAACGATGATGGTGAAATCGACCTGCTCGATGACCAGATTGAATCTCAACTCTGCATCTGGCGCCAGGCGACTGCGGCGGATCCGTTTACCTGTCTCGGCTCTGTCACCGAGATAGAGGTGGACGAAATCAAAGCGGATATCCCCGGCTTTAGTCGCTTCGCCCTGGCCTATTGAGCACGTGAGCCCCGAGCAATCCCACTCCTCACCTTCTCCCGGTTCCGGAGAGATGATGCGCGCCCTTCTCTCGGAGGGACGCTTTCCCGAGGTCGTTGCAGAGTTCAGGAAAGTTGAGGGAGGCACGTTGCCTGCCGATACGCTGCTTATTGCAGCGACCGCCGCCACCCGCCTCGGCGATTTCAATCTTGGCACATCATCGGCAACGGCCGCGCTCGCTCGCTTTCATGCACGGGCCGATACCGATGGCCGAATGCGTTCGCTCAACCTGCTCGGGGTGATCGCATATGAGAATGGTTCCCTGGACGAGGCCGAGAACTACTTCACAGAATCCCTGCATCTGGCGCGCGAGCTGGACGATAATCTCATGATTGCCCGAACCAGCAACAATTTGGCGTCGATCATTTATCTGAGAAACGACACCAACGGAGCGTTGACTCTTTTTCGCTCGGCGCTGCTCAGCTATCAACGAATGGGTGACCGTCGGGGTATGGCGGAGTCATACCACAATCTTGGAATCATTTTCAGGGAAATGGGGCAAATCAACGACGCTGTTGCCGCGGCGGCCCAGTCCGTACGTCATGCCGAGCTGGTTCTCGAGCCCGGTCTCATTGGACTGGCGGTAACCGGCCGGGCCGAGATCAGCCTCGCCGTGGGAGAACTGCCGCTGGCCATGCGGGAGCTGGCCTGGGCGGAACGGTTCACAAAACAGGCACAAGATGAGGTGGGACAAGTCGAAATTGGCCGGGTACGAGGACTTCTTTACCTGGCGATGGGAGAGCCTGAGCGTGCAATCGCGGAAGCGCGATCAGCTCGCCAGGAAGCGGAGAGGTTGCATGCATCCGTGCTCCAGGCGGAGTGTGCCGCGGTAGAAGCACGTTCCCTTCGTCTCTCGGGCAAACTCGATGAGGCGGAGGAACTTCGGGCTGATGCCCTTCGACTCTTCAGGCAACAGGGCGCCTTTCGACGCATGGAGGAATTCGAATCAATCTGGAGGGACCTGAACGGCTGACTCCCGGCGGCATGTCGCTTCCAACGTGCATTCTGCCCGGCAGGAATTCTCTCTATACTGACGGATTAGTCCCGAGCGCAATCATATGCATGGTGTACGGGATTCGCCTGACGTATCCGCCACGAATGTGAACACCTGTGCCTCCCCTGGCAGTCCTAAGCTCCATGTGGTCAATCATATGCAGTGCAATTCATGGTGGCCGTCGCGGTACGCCTGTTGCCTGATTCAATATCGACCAGGCAGGCAAACATACTCGTTCCGGGACCTCTATGAGATCAACCAGGCACCGTTCTGTTCCGCAGGCTCGCAGGCAATGGGTAGCCAGGATAGGGGCACTTACCATTTTCTGCCTGGCCGCTGGCACGCTTTCGTGCGGGGATATCACCGGCCCTTCACATGATGTATTTCGCGACCCTTCGAGCGTCTCAGCTCTTATGATCGATTCGGCAGCGCCAATGCTCGCAGCCGATTCCGTCGGATTCTGGGCCGTCGATGGCAAAGATCGTTCAGTCGACATCTACTTCGCGGATAGCGGTGCGGTACCTAGTGCGCGGCTGCTTCATTTTGAAGTCGGTCATTCCTCACTTGACCGCTACCCGGATGGGCGAAAATTCAAGCACAACGATTCAGTGTTCATCAGTATTCGCGCAGCGGATCCCAGCACGCTTTCATTTGATTTTGAGCCTGCTGGACTCAAATTCAAGAGCGATCATCCTGCGACGCTGACCATCAACTATGGCCGGACCGTACCGGACTCGGTGGCTGCACCTGATGAGACAGCACTGTCCTTGTGGGTACAGGAACAAACCGCGAAACCCTATAAGAAAATCACTTCCTCCGTCGACACGATCGCGAAGGAGATAACAGGAGGAGTCCCCGGCTTCAGCAAGTACGCCGTCGCATACTGACCTGGCGCTCAGATCGTAGCAGAACGGCCCCCGGGGATTCTGGGGGCCTTTTGCCTTGCGGGGGTAGTCAGGCTCAGTGAACACCGGCCAGCTCTCTTTCCTCTTTGTTCTGAGCGGCAACCCTGGCAGCGACATCGGCAGGCGCCTCGACATAGCCATGAAATTTCTGGCGATAGGTCCCGCGGCCGTGAGTAATAGAGTAGAGGGTGGTTGAATACCGGTACAACTCGGCCTCGGGAACAACCGCTTTGACCTTGGTCAGACGGCCGTCCGCCTCGGTTCCCAGGATGTGACCACGCCGTCCGCTGAGATCGCCCATCACGTCGCCGAGCACGTCGTCGGGTGTCCATACCTCCACATCCAGCAGCGGCTCGAGCAGAATCGGGCGGCAATTCGGGGCCACGGCTCGAAACGCGAGAATGCCAGCCATCTTGAACGACATCTCGTTCGAGTCTACATCGTGGTAGGATCCGTCAAAACATTCCGCCTGGAAATCGACCACCGGATAGCCGGCAACAACACCCCGCAGGGCAGATTCCTGGATGCCCCGGTCAACGGCGGGAATGTATTTATTGGGAATGACGCCGCCGACAATATTGTCGACGAATTCATATCCCTTCCCGCGGGAGAGGGGCGCAAGACGAATCCAGCAATCTCCGTACTGGCCGCGCCCGCCGGATTGTTTCTTGTGTTTGCCCTGCCCTTCGCCCTTGGCTTTTATCGTCTCGCGATAGGCGACCCTGGGGCGAGCCAGTTCTGCATGGACTCCAAATTTTCTTTCCAGCCGCCCCAGGATGATTTCGAAGTGCTTTTCACCCATCCCGTGAATCAGCGTCTGGCTCAACTCGGAGCTGTATTCAAAGTGAAAGGTGGGATCCTCCTCGTGCAGCCGATGGAGACCCGCCGCCAGCTTGTCTTCCTCACCACGCTGGCGCACGAGGACGGCAGATGTGGCAATCGCGTCCGGAAAGGGAACCGGCGACAGGCGGACCGGATGTTCGCGCCGGCAAAACGTGTCGTTCGTATGCGTGTCCTTGAGCTTGGCGACCGATCCGATATCACCAGCGCAAAGCTCGGCGACTTCGATACGCTCCTTCCCCTGCTGTATCGAAAGATGGTTCAGCTTCTCGGCGACACTATGCTCGGCATTCCATACCTCGTCGCCATTCCGGATACTGCCCGCGTAAATGCGAAAGAAGCTCACGTCGCCCACATGGGGCTCGGAGACCGTCTTGAATACGCGACCGACGAGCGGGGCTTCGACTGGTAGAGGGAGTTCGGCCGGGGAAGGAAAAAGCTCGACCATTTTCTTGAGCAGGGCACGGACACCATACGTGAGCTCGCTGCTGCCGCAGAAGAGCGGGACGATGTCACCGGCAAGCATTGCCTTCTTCATGCCGGCAACGACTTCTTCGCGCGGAATTTCCTCACCGCCGAGATACCGCTCCAGCAGATTGTCATCGGTAGAGGCAACAGTCTCGGTAAGCTGCAGCGTGTAGCGATCGCATTTCTCCTGGTATTCCGCCGGAATCGGCACCTTGTCATACTCGCCCGTCTTCGTGCCTCTCCTGTACATATGACAATGGCCGGAAAACAGATTAATGATTGCGTGGAATTCCGATCCGTTACCGACCGGGATCTCAACCGGCACCACCTTGGGGGTCAGGTGTTCCCGCACATCAGAAAAGACCCGGTCGAAATCCGAGTGCTCCTTGTCCATCTGGGTGACAAAGAGAAGTCTCGGCAGGTGAAGCCGGTCGCAGATCTCCCACACTTTCTCGGTTCCCACCTCGACACCGGCCACTCCGCCGAGCACGACAACCGCCGCGTCCGCAGCGTACAGGCCGGCCGTGGTATCGCCGAAGAAGTCCAGAAATCCCGGCGTGTCGATCAGATTGATCTTGGTGTCGAGCCATTCGGCATAGGCTGGACCAAGGCTGATCGAGTGCTTGCGTTCGATTTCGTCGGGGGTGTTATCGGTGAGGGCGGTTCCATCCTTCACGGCACCATGCCGTCTGCTGCTGCCGGACACAAAGGCGAGAGCGTCAACCAGAGACGTTTTACCAGACCCGCCGTGGCCGACGAAGGCCACATTTCTTATGGCGTTCGAGCCATAGACTTTCATGGCTCACCTCCTGGAAGCTTATGGGGTACTGATTTTGACGTCGTAGGCCTCCTTTGTCAAATACCCCTCCCGACAGTTTTGCGGACGAGGCATAGCAGGTGGTTGCACGAAAAAGCACCAAGCTGCGTTCGAAAGGTTACCAGCCACCACGAGGCAGACCCTACACTTGTCTCATGAAATTTGTGGCCGAAGCACTCCTGCCCGGATACCTCGCTTCTCTCGAGGAGGCGCTGGATGACGCTTTCGAGCGGCTGCCCCCTGGGAGTACCCGGGAAATCCTCGCCCGGCTGCGCCGCCGGCTCAGAAAGCCATCCACTGCACCGCGTTTTGACTCACTCCACAGACTGGCAACACTGGGAGAGGCACAGGGCTGGCTCTCGACCCGGGAGGCAATCACAATTCGGAAGCTGGCTTACCGTTGCGCGTTTTATCTCAGGAGATCTGAAACTGAATCAGGGGGAATCGACCCAGCCAACCGACAGGACTAACGGTACCCTTTTGCCTGCAGGGCAAAGAGCTCGGCATACAGCCCGCCGTTCGTCACCAGCTCCTCATGGGTTCCCTGCTCCGCCAGCCCCCCGCCCTGAAGCACCAGGATCCGGTCAGCCATTCGCACGGTCGAGAACCGGTGTGAAATAAGCACCGCCATTTTCCCCTGAGTCAGCTCGGAAAAGCGAAGAAAGACTTCGTATTCCGCCCGGGCATCAAGCGCCGCGGTCGGCTCGTCGAGAATGAGCAGCTGGGCGTCGCGCAGATAGGCCCGCGCGAGGGCCACCTTTTGCCATTCGCCACCCGAGAGGTCCACACCTCCTTCGAAGCGCCGGCCAAGCATCTGCTCGAGTCCCCCGGGGAGGCGCGCCACTACCTGCGCCGCCAGGCTTCGATCGGCCGCCGTGCTGATGGCCG
>JBDTQP010000147.1:0-7491 GCA_039932125.1 Gemmatimonadota bacterium | reverse complement strand
CCGCTTACCGCTTACCGCTTACCGCTTACCGCTTACCGCTTACCGCTTACCGCTTCCCGCTTCCCGCTTCCCGCTTCCCGCTTCCCGCTTCCCGCTTCCCGCTTACCGATTAGTTAGTGCGCACCCGGAATCGCTCTCCCCGTCCCTCAGCGCGCAGACTCGGAAGACCGGCCAGCTTGAGCAGCAATCGAGTGGCACCTCGTCCCACCACGTCCCCAAAGTCCCGCCCTTCCGCCGGCCCTGGTCCCGGATCGCCTCGAAGAAAGTGTTCCAGTTCATCGAGGTCACTATCGGAAAGCGTGCTCACCTGGATTTCAGCGGTGTAGTAGAACTCGCCCGACTGAGTAGCTCGAAAGGATATCTGGTAAAGGACGGCATCCAGGGCCCGCGCGAGGGAGTCGAGGCCAGTGTAGCGGTTCTCCCTGGTGCGCCCCGGCATGATCGTGTTGACCGCGTACTGATCGAGGAGCGGCTCATGCCGCACCACCACGTCCCACTCCACCGGCCGAACAAGCACGTCGAACCACCCGCTCCGCGATCGCCAGAGCTCCGCCCTGAAATGCATACGGAGCGGAAAGCCCGATCGCAGCATGGAAATGAGACGATCGTCTCGCAGAAGATTCCGTACCCTGATCTGTGGATTGCGATGGCCGCTTCGTGCCGTGTCCGGTGTCAGACCCACGGTCAACGCCACCTCGGCCGACTGGCCAAGGACCGGTCTGGTCGCGAACAGGGTCAGCCCTCCCATCACCACGAGCAAGGCGCAAATCAAAGCGCGCGCAGGGGATGATGGTACAGGGTGTCGATGTCGAGTGGAGGCATCGAGACCGGCCAGTTCCATCAGAATCGACGCTCGAGTCTGAGGACGAGTCGAACCGGCTGGCCATCGGTGAGAGCCCGGGCAAGGAAGACGCTCAATCCGCCCGCATCGAGTCCAACCCCCAGGTCTGCCTTCCATTCATTGAAGGAAGGGATTTTGCCGTTGGGGACCTTTCCTGGCCCATTGCCGCTGAGCCAGCTCTTTCCCGCGTCCACGAAGAACACCAGATCCACCTGGTCAATGCCGATAAACCGGTCGACCTCCTGGCGTTGCCGGTCGTGGTAGCGGTAACCCAGGCCCAGGTCCACCCGTGTCCGCACATCGACTTGCGCGGCCATCATCCGGTCACAGAGCGCCGGCAACGCTGGATCGGCACCCCCCGCCGGCTCGCATCGGAAGGCGCGGAAGGCGTACCCCGGCATCAGGTCGGACCCGCCGAGAGAGACCCGCCGCTGAATCGGTAATGGATCGCCGCCGGCGTGTCCGTTTCCCATGACCCGGGCATTCAGCCGCAGGTTCGATCCGATCCGGTTGTAACGGCGAATATCGAACTTGAGCGTATTGAACTGAAAGTTTCCGCCAGTGGGGATAGGAGAACGCACGCTCACCGGCAGGAGGACCGGGGCGACGTCGTTGCTCCAGCTTCGTTCAAAATCAGTGTGCACGAACCAGCCCGACGTGGTGAAGTCCTGATCATTTCTCGAGTCGAACTCGACGGAGAGTCCGCTCGTGATGTAGTGGCCATCGTCCACCAGTGGATTTGGACGCCACCGGTCGCTGTTCCGGAACAGGGACCAGGGATCATTCGCCCGCACCGACTGCTCCTTGTCATACCGGACACTGAGCTCGAGGCGAAGTGACCGGCGAGGATAGGTATACAGGTAGGTGCCGACACCCTTCCGGAGGAAGTAATCCCGCTGATCGCGCTGAAATAGAAATGCCGACCATCCCACTTCGTTTCTCGAGAGCGGCTGGTCTTCGATCGGGGAGACGGTGCTGTACGCGCGAGCGCCCAGTCCAATTCCTTTCGACCCGTTGATCCGGAGCTCGGCCCGGGCGAAGTAGCCAAAGTCATCCCGCAGCTTGTCTTCATCGGCCGCTGACCGGAGAATTGCACGGATGTCCAGCCGGGCACTGACATCTGCGTTAAACCGATATTGCAGGCCCGGTCCAAAAACGATCGGCAATCCTTCGACCCGGTTATACGTCCCTTCGGTGCCCAGCAGGACCGTGGCCCGGAGCGGCCCCGATTCGAAACTCCGGCTGGCAGCGGTAAGATTCGGTAAACGTCGTCGCTCGCGTACGACGAGGGTTCCCTCCGGCGAGCGAACGACGGGGACCGCATCCCAGAGCTCCTGGCGTGCCCCGCCAATCGTGGCGCCCTCGCCAACGCTGATTCGTCCACCAACGACGAGCACGTCTCCCGTGACCGAGCCCCCTGGAAGCAACAGCACGCTGCCATTGATAACGGTCAGCGAGCCATCCAGCCTGCCGGCAATGCGCACCGATCCCCGATATACCGCGACCGTCGCCGTGAGCCGGCTCTCGGCCGGGAGATCGACATCGCCCCAGAGCCGCGTGGTTTTTGGATCGTTGTAAATCGTGATCAACCGCCGTATCAACTCACTCGGCATGGCGCGATCGCTGGTATCGGCAGGAGCATCGGGATCAATGACCACGATGCTGTCCTGGGCAAGAAGCCGGGGAGCAGAGCCGAGCAGCAGCACGGCCCAGAGGAGTTTCATTCGCACTCGCATTTCATCCTGATTGTGCATCCCATATCGCTGAGCGCTTCTTCCAGCCATCCCGTATGGCATATGGCAAACGTGATCCCGTGATATTCGCCCGCTTACCGCTTACCGCTTACCGCTTACCGCTTACCGCTTACCGCTTACCGCTTCCCGCTTCCCGCTTCCCGCTTCCCGCTTCCCGCTTCCCGCTTCCCGCTTACAACTCTTCCCCCCGCAAACCAAGACGGCGCATTCGACGGTACAGGTTCGCCCGGTCGGTTTGCAGCAGGCGCGCCGCCTCGGCCACCATGCCGCCGCCCCGCGTGAGCGCCGCCACGATCAGACCGCGTTCGTAGTCATCCAGCGCGTCGCTGAGAGGAGGCATTGCACCCTCGGCGATCGAAACCGGAAGATCACGGCGCACGGGGAGCATCTGTCGCACGTCCTCTTCCTCTACCGGATCGTGACCCAGTATCGCGAGCCGTTCGACAATGTTGGCGAGCTCGCGAATATTGCCCTGCCATCGATGCGTCGCCATCCGGCTCAGCGCGCCGGGTGTAAAGCGGGGTGGTTTGCGCGGCCGAAGCCGCGCCGCGAAATGCTGGACCAGCAGAGGCAGGTCCTCGAGGCGTTCGCGGAGCGGAGGCAGGCGGATGGGGAAGACCGCGATGCGGAAGTAGAGATCTTCACGGAAGGTTCCCGCCGCGACCGCCTGTTCCAGGTCGCGGTTGGTCGCCGACACGAGGCGAACGTTCACCCGAATCGATTTTTCGGCTCCCAGCCTCTGCAGTTCTCCGGTCTCCAGGGTTCGCAGCAGCTTGGCCTGCGCCTCGAGGCTCAGGTCGCCTATCTCATCGAGAAAAAGCGTCCCGCCGTTCGCGAGCTCAAAGCGCCCAATCCGGCGATCGGTGGCCCCGGTAAAAGCGCCGCGTTCATGACCGAACATTTCCGATTCGACCAGGTCACGCGGAATGGCGGCGCAGTTGACTGTGATGAACGGCTGGTGCGCCCGGCGGCTTCCATGATGAACGGCGGCCGCGACGAGCTCCTTGCCGGTTCCCGATTCACCGGTCACGAGGACCCGTGCTTCGGTGGGTGAGACCTGCGCGATCTCTCCCCGTACCGTATTGAGACCCGGGCTCGTGCCGATGAGTTCGCCCTGCGGGGCCATCGCCGCACGCAATGCCCGGTTCTCCGCGCGAGTCTGCTGAAGCTCGAGCGCTGAGCGAAGCGTCACCAGAATGGACTCGGGGCCGAGCGGTTTTTCGAGAAACTGAAACGCGCCGAGCTGCGTGGCCCGAACGGCATCGGAGAGTTGGGCCTTCCCGCTCATCATGATCACCGCGGAATCCACCTTGCGCTCGCGAAGCGAGGCCAGGGTTTCCAGCCCGGTCGGGCCCGGTGGCATAAGCAGATCAAGGAATACGGCATCCGGCTCGTGCTGCTGGACAGCAGCCAGGGCGGCGTGCCCTCCGGCGGCTTCATCCACTTCATATCCTTCCGCGCGAAGCAACGCGCCAAGCATGCGGCGGATATTTGCCTCATCGTCAACGATCAGCACCCGCCCGTTCATGCGTCTGCACCGTTGGTGGATGGAGTGTGTCCGAAAGGCAACCAGACGCAGAACGTGGCTCCTCCTCCGGCGGTTTCCTGGATGTCGATTCTGCCCCCGTGAGCCTGGACCGCCTGGAGAACGAGTGTCAGGCCGAGGCCGGTGCCGTCCGCCTTGCTGGTGAAGTACGGCTCGAAGAGACGGGACCTCACGGCCGGTGTTATTCCGGGACCGTGATCGGCGATCGTGACGATGACACCTGCCTCGGCTTCATCGGATCGCAGGTCGAGCTCGCCCCGTCCGCCGGTCGCCTCGACGGCATTTCGCAGCAGATTGCCCAGCGCGCGACGCAGAGAGTCGTAGTGGCCAACGATCAGGTGCCGTCCCGGACTTATCGTAAGCCGGGCGCCGACGCCTTCGGGAAGACTTGTTCGCGTGAGCTCCTCCAGCAGCTCCGCCATATCGACCTCTGCCGGCGGACCCTCGGGCAGTCGTCCAAACTCGGTGAACTCGCGGGCAAGCTGCTCCAGTCGCTCTGATTCGGCCGCGATAACGTCCAGCGTTTCGCGCTGGTCGGGGGAGCCGTTGCGTCGAAGCTGCGCCACCGCGAAGCGAATCGGCGTGAGCGGATTCTTCATTTCGTGCGCCACCCGGCGCGCGACCTCGCGGAACGCCCGGAGCCGCTCGGATTCCAGTTCCCGCGCGCGCCCCTGTTCCAGGTTTGTCGCCATCTCCCGCAAGGCGGTGCGGAGCGCCGCGAACTCCGGCGCTCCCCGCTGCAGACGGTCGGAGGGTAGCGGCTCATGTCGCTTGATGTTGTCGGTCCAGCCGATCAGCTCTTCCATGGGCCGGCTCATCTGGCGCGAGAGGTGGCCGCCCAGCCGTACGGAGGAGTAGATCACCATGGCGCCGAACGCGAGCAGGACCAGGGTCAGGGCACCAGAGTAAATCCGGCTGTATGTGCTCGCCTGCTGCACCCGGCTCAGCGCTTCATTCAATTCGCTCACGTGATTGCGAAAGGCTGAGCGCTCCCGCCGGCTCATCCGCATCGTGTCCAGCGTTTCGACCAGCGTGCGGCCTGATTCACCGATGCGCTCGATCGCGCCCCGCCCCGCAGCAGCGGGATTGTTGGTGCGAAGCGTGAGCGCCCATCCGATCAGCGCCGCGGCGGTCGGAACGGTGCCCAGGAGGACGAGGACCAGGAGAATGCGCTGACGGAAGGAGAGCGCCATGCTGTAATACTACTGCGAGCGAGCGAACGAGGGGGACGCGGGGCGCTCCCTGGCGAGAGACTCGTGGAGACTCCTTCGTCCGAGCCACCATCCGGAGACGGTGCCCAGACAGGCCGCGATCCATTCGGATATTTCTCCACCCGCGAGACCCGAAACACGCGGAACCACGATGAGGCCGAGTACGAGCAATACGGCAAGAGAGACTGCCGCGAAAAACAGGTTCACTCTCTGGCTCCGGCCGGCATAATATCCTATAGGAAGCAGCAAACCCGCCAGCCAGAGCATGGTGAGCCAGCGCATCTCTGATCCAAACGCGTGATCGAATGGAAGAATGAGACTCCACCCCCAGCTCGCGCTCGCGGAGAGCTCGCGCTGAATCGTCCGCCCGCCGATATCGGCGACGAGCTGGTAGTGACCGGGGCGAACCGTCGCTCGAACCTCGAACGGGAGTCCGGGAAGCTCCGGCAGAACATCGGTCAGCCTGATGGACGGCCCTCGCAGGAGGAGTGCTGCCGATCGGGTCCGGATCCGGAAAATGATGTCGGTGTGACTTTGTCCCAGGAGCAGGACCTCCCGCTGATTTTCATCGTAGATACTGAAGATGGGAGCCAGTGCGCTCGTCACCTTTCCCGTCATCGCCCGGACGACCACGTGGCTTGAGCCGCTCAGCAGCTGGCTGCGGATTTCCGGGCTCCCTGGCAATTGCGATCCCGGCAAGGGCGCTCCATTAAGCTCGGCCGACTGTACTCGTCCGGTGAACTTCTGGAACTGTGCCAGGTCCGGCGCCCACTGCCCGTAGTATACGCTTTCAGGCAACCGCAGATTCATGGCGAAAGCAGTGAACGTCTGCACCAGTATCCAGAGCACAGCGCCCAGTGAAGCCAGCCGAAGACTGGTTTTCGATTCTGGAAAAAGCACCGGACGCCAGCGGCTGGCGAGCGCGAAGCCGGCGATGCCGCCGATCGTGTTGGTAATCAGGTCACTGAGACTCGCGTCCCGTCCCGGAATAAGGTGCAGCTGCAGAAACTCCACAATCATTGTCGTCCCGACTATCAGGGCAACCGCACGCCAGCGCGACGTTGAGCGAAGCCCAAGCCCGAGACCCAGTGGCAGGAAGAGCAGGCAGTTGAGGGTGACATCGATGACGCCAAGGTCGCCGCAGACCAGGCACCACGGGCTGCTGAAGCTGTTGGAGACGGCCGAGTCCGGCGTTGGGTAGAGCGTCATGCTGGCAATGAAACACCAGCCAATGAAGGCGAGGAGAGTTCCTCCACTCTTATGTTGAGTCAACGCGACAGTCTCAGGAAAGGCAGAAAAGGCAAGAGTTGGGGACCCCGCTTCAAAAGTCGACATTTCAAGCCGCGAAGCCTCCTTGTGCCATCGCTGCATTATATTGTCAGGTGGCATCTTAACTGCTCCAGCGGTCGCCGAAAATAGCGACCTCTCACCCCGAACAGATCGGAAAGGCTATGCCCCTCATCGGTCGCGCGAGCGCTCGAGTCCGGCTCTTCCTTGTGCTTTCTGGTCTACTGGGGTGTGTCAGCGCCCGGCCCGCATTCGCTCAGAGCCTGGTATCCGGCTCGCTCACTGGTGACGTCCTCGGAACCGACAATACCTATGTCTCCGCGGCCCTGGTTACCATCACCAACCGTGCGACAGGCAACGCGTGGACTATCGTCGCCGATCGCCGGGGCCGGTTCAATTTTGCGCTGGTTATCCCGGGCACTTATTCGGTTCTCTCCGAGCAGGCGGGCTTTCAGCCGGTGCGACACAACGGCATCGTGGTTCGTCCTGGTGAGGAGACCCGCCTGCCGATACGGCTGGAGCGGAGGCCTCCCCCCATCGACGCGGTGATCGACCTCCCCGAGCCGCCGCTCTCAACCCTGTCCAGCCGCCGCGCCGTCGGGCAGGAGATCAGTGGCGAAGAGCTTCAGTACTTTGACAGGCGGCACGACGTCACCGATGTATCGCGTGACTTGTCCATGGTGGTGGCGCCGAGTGATGGCCGCTCCGGTTATGCCATCGCGACCGAGGGCCTCCCTCAGATTTACAGCCGGTTCTTTGTTGACGGCATCCAGGAGTTCTTTCTTCGGCATCCCGGCATTCAGGGCGAGCCGGCAGCCACACCGCTCTTTCCCCGCAACTCCATCGCCGAAG
>JBDTQP010000146.1:0-7530 GCA_039932125.1 Gemmatimonadota bacterium | reverse complement strand
CTCAATCGCCGCGGGTGGGTCGGCTTCCGGCCTCACAGGGATTTCACCGTTCCGATGATCTCGCTCCTCTCCGGACGAGCCGCGGGGCGTATGCTCAAGATGATGTTCGGGGACCGGAGATTCGAGGATCTCTGGCTCAACTGCTACTGTGTATCGACAAATCTCAGTCGCGCGGAGCTCATGGTGCATCGGTCCGGTCCGGTGCGACGCTGGCTGCGTGCGAGTATTTCGATTCCAGGCTCGGCACCGCCGGTGATCGGCGACCAGGGAGCCCTGCTGGTAGACGGCGGAGTGCTGGACAACGTTCCGGTCGCATCCATGCGTGAGCTTGGGCCGAGTGCGATCATCGCAGTGGACGTCTCGCCGAATATTGACCTGGTGGTTGATCCTTCAATGAAGCTGGCGCCCACTCCCTGGGAGCTGCTGCGGAACCGGTGGAGAACACCAGCCGACACTCGGCGATTCCCCAGTCTCTTTCAGATTCTCTATCGCACGTCGGTCCTGGCCAGTATCCGAGCGGGCAAGCAGGGACGCGGCGAGGTCGAGCTCTATCTCGAGCCCCCGACGGGAGGATTCGATACATTTGCGATGGATGACATCGATGCAATCGTGGAGACCGGCTATCGGTATGCGTCGGAACAGCTGGAGAAATGGAACAGGCGTTAAGCGGCAACTGTCGAAGGACGGCCAATCGATAGTCTTCACTATCCACTATCCACCATTCATTATGATTTGCCGGATCCCGGTTTCGGACACGGTCGCTCGAGATACACCGTCTCCCGGCCACGGCCCGTAAGATCCTGACTGCGTGGCAGGCGAATTTCGCCGACGGACTGCGCCTTCTCGTTGATCATCTCGATTGTGTTGCTGGAGAGTCTTGAAGCCGTGAGTACCATTGTATCCTGCCAGTGTGTTGTGTGCTATTTGATGCATGCTTGAGAGAAAGCGTTGCATTCTGGCGGGGCAGCGTCGCAAGCGTTGGCCCGGAACACCTTGAGCCTGAGATTCCTCGCTTTGCTCGGAATGACAGCGATGGGGCCATATGACACCCAATGCCCCGCTGCCCCGCTGCTACAGCAAACTCTTTAGCCACAATAGTTGTCCTATGCTTGACCGTCCTGGCGAACCTGCAGGTTCCGGAGTCCTGTGACTGAAAACAGCCTGATTGAGCGGGTTCTGGCCGGAGATGCCTCTGCGGAGCGCGAGTTGTATGACGCGTATGTAGACCGCGTCTTCCGACTGGCCTACCGGCTGGCGGGAGAGTCGGACCTGGCGCATGACTTTGTCCAGGAGACGTTTATCCGGGTCTTCGGGCGGTTGGAGACCTTTCGTGGGGAATCGGCCCTGGGAACCTGGATTACGTCGATTGCCCTGTCGGTCGCGCTGAATGGGCTTCGCAAGATCAAACGGTTCCGGACCAGGGAAACCCACATCGACGAAGCAGCGGCAGTGACGGGTGGTAAGCGGCGGACCGAGCCAGATCTCAAGATTCGCATGCGGGAAGCGATCAATCGGCTGCCGGAAGGATATCGCACGGTGTTCGTCATGCACGACATGGAAGGCTACACGCACCAGGAAATCGGCACTGCGCTCGGTGTGCAGCCCGGTACTTCTAAAGCCCAGTTATTCCGGGCGCGCGCCAAGCTGCGCGAGGCGTTGGCGGATTTCGCGGGAGAATCAGCATCATGATGGATGACAAGCTGGACGATCTGTTAAAGGAAGCGGTGGCGGATTACAACCCGCCCCCCGAAACTCCCCGGGACTCGATCTGGATGTCGATCCAGGCCGAGCGGGCCCGGAAGGCACCGGAAAAGCGTAATGGCAGGAACCGGCTCATCTGGTTCGGGCTGGCGGCGGCGGCAGTACTGGCCCTGGGGATTTTCATCGGACGCGGAATGCCGGAAACGGGCCGTACGGATGGAACCGTCGCTCAGCATGTCGATACCATGACACCGTCGGGCAGCACCGACCGGGCCTACCACATTGCCGCGGTGCAGTACCTGGGAGAGACTGAGGTTTTTCTGACCGGATTCCGGGCCGATCTCAAGCAGGGCGGACTGGACAAAGCATCCGCCCAACGAGCTCGACAACTGCTTTCCGCCAATCGACTCCTGATGGATTCACCGGCGGGAACCGACCCCAAGATCAAGCCTTTGCTGCAGGACCTGGAGCTGGTGCTGGCGGAGATATCCCAGCTGACAAACACCCGGTCTCCAAACGATGAAGCAGGAATTATTGACCATGGACTTGAGGAAGGCGGCCTCTTGTCACGAATTCGCACCGCTGTTCCGGCCGGGCAATCCCCGGTTGGCCTTTGAGAAGAGAGAATCGAACCATGCGACTCACCACTCTGATGTTTACTCTCGCCGCCGCAGCCATGCCGGTCTTCATAACCGGAGGACCGGGCGCTCCGGAATTCGCCGGGCTGGCAGTTCAGTCGCAGGAAGAGGTTCGGCAGCTCCCGCCGGCCTCGTGGCTGCCAGAGGACCCCGCCGATTCCCTCTACCGCGTCGCTCGCGAGGCGCTGCGCCGAAATGATTTCACCCGCGCGGCCACCCTCTTCCGCCAGGTGCACGAGAAGTATCCCCGTTCGGGGTACGCGGCACAGTCCTATTACTGGGAAGCCTTCTCGCTCTACCGCGGTGGCTCTACCACGAACCTTCGCCAGGCCCGTGATGTCCTGAAGACGCAGCGCGAGCGATTCCGCGCTGAGTCGGAGAGTGCGGACACCAAGTCCCTCGCGACACGAATCTGCGGAGAGCTGGCCCGCCAGGGCGACGAGGAGTGCGCCCGGATGATTTCAACGGAGGTGAGCACCACGACGAACCACACGACGTCGACCGGCACTTCTACTGGTCCGAGCACGTCGACGCCGGCATCCTGCGGCGATGAAGACATGAAGATCGCCGCGCTGAACGCCTTGCTTCAGATGGACGAGGAACGGGCGGTACCGATCCTCCGGAACATTCTCGCCCGCCGGGACGCCTGCTCAGTCGTGCTTCGCCGAAAGGCGGTCTTCCTGGTCTCCCAGAAACAGACCAGCGAAACTGAGGACATTCTCCTCGCTGCGGCCCGGAACGATCCCGATGAAGAGGTGCGCGAGCAGTCGGTCTTCTGGCTTTCGCAGGTCGGGACCGAACGGGCGGTAACGGCTCTCGATTCGATCCTTCGCACCTCGACGAATCCGGAACTGCAGAAGAAGGCCATCTTCGCTCTCTCCCAGGTCGACAACGAACGGGCTGCCCGGGCATTACGCACCTATGCCGAGCGGTCGGATGCCTCCGTGGAAGTACGGGAGCAGGCCATCTTCTGGCTCGGCCAGAATAACAACACCGAGAACGCGCGTTATCTCCAGACGCTGTATACCAAGCTCAACAATGAGGAGCTCAAGAAGAAAGTCATCTTCTCGATCTCCCAGATGAGCAACGCAGAGAGTAATGCATGGATCATGGGTGTCGCGCTGAACGAGCAGGAACCGATCGAGCTGAGAAAACAGGCGCTCTTCTGGGCCGGGCAGGAAGGCGGCTCGATTACCGACCTGGTCAACCTCTATGGCCGAATGAGCAACCAGGAGATGAAGGAACAGCTGATCTTCGTCTACTCGCAGCGGAACGAGAAGGCCGCGGTGGACAAACTGATCGACATCGCCCGGAACGATCCGAATCCCGAAATGAAGAAGAAAGCGCTCTTCTGGCTTTCGCAGTCCAACGATCCACGAGTCGCCGAGATCCTGCAGTCGATCATCAATCAGTAGACGCACGCTGAGTGACCGCCAGGGAGGGGTCGGGTTCAACAGCAGGTGAACCCGGCCATCGCCTCCCGCGGGCCACGGCCCTGAGGAGGAAACGATGAAACGCTTCACCCTGGTTCTCGCATCCGCCGTCTGTCTCACCAGCTTCTTCACCGCAGCAGCCAGCGCACAGTCCCTCGCCTCCCGCATAGGTGCGGTTCGGGACGGCGTCGTCCGATTCAGCTATACCGCACGGCCGAATGTATGCGGTAATGGGAATTCCATTCAGACTGGTGATGACCACACGATCACCAACGACGATCACAACATCCGGTACAATGATTCTGAAAGTCGCTGTCCCTGCGAATATGGACCCGTGCGAGTGAGCGCAACGGTGAGCCAGGGCAATGTCACCCGGATTCGCGTCGCGGTTGGCAGTCGTTATCGGGATTCGGATAGCCACACCACGGATTTCGGCCAGGTCGGAGCGCGTGACGCCGCCGCCTACCTACTCGATCTCGCGAAGAACTCTCGGGGCAACGCCGGCAGCGAAGCGATTTTCGCGATAACACTGGCCGACAGCGTAACGCCATGGCCGGATCTGCTTCGCATCGCGAGGAGCAGCGAGGTTCGGAGCGATACCCGGAAGCAATCCGTGTTCTGGCTGGGCCAGGCAGCCGGCGATGCGGCCACCAAGGATCTCGCCGACCTTGCTGAAGACGACTCCCAGGATCGCGAAGTACGTGAGTCTGCCGTCTTTGCATTGTCACAGCTGGATTCCGACCAGGGAGTGCCAGCGCTCATTCATATTGCCCGTAGCAATCGCGATCCCAAGCTTCGGCGGACGGCGCTGTTCTGGCTTGGCCAGTCGGATGATCCGCGAGCGCTGGATCTGTTCGAGGAGATACTGGCCCACAATTAGAACGGTGAACGATGAATAGTGTGCGGTGAACGGTGTACGGTAAACGGGACTCGAAAAATACCGGTACACGTAGGGGCCGATCTTAGATCGGCCCTTTTCGCGTCGTGCTGCCACTGTGCCGCCAAATGAAGACAGCAACCTTTTCATCCCGGGCGTCTTCTAAGCCTTAACCGCGGCATTCGTGCGACCCTCTTTCCGAGTCTTGTATTATGGCCGTTTCACTCTCCGGGCTCCTGCTCATGGCGCTCGCCCAGCAGGCGAGCGTTGGGAAACCATTGACGATCCCTGCCTCCGCGGCGGAAGTACGTGCAGTTCGGCTCAACGGCGCAGTGTCGGTCGACGGCGTGCTCGACGAGGCCGTGTGGCAGTCGGCAGCTGATATCGGATCATTCACCCAGCGGGAACCGCGTGAAGGAGCGGCCCCCACCGAGCGCACGGTAGTCCACCTGCTATACGATGACGACGCCATCTACATCGGTGCCCGGCTGTATGACTCTTCGCCAGACTCCATCGTCGCTCGACTGGCCCGGCGCGATCACAGCATCAGCTCCGACAAGTTCACGGTTTTTCTCGACCCCTATCACGATGGCCGAAGCGGGGTGTATTTCGCGGTTAATGCGGCCGGCACGCTGTATGACGGTGTTCTCTACAATGACGACTGGAACGATGACAATTGGGATGCAGTCTGGCGGGCGCAGACCCGGCGCGACAGCGCGGGATGGACGGTCGAGATGCGCATCCCCTACTCGCAACTTCGTTTCAAGCGCGCCGATCACCAGCTCTGGGGAATTAACTTCGAGCGGGATATCGCGCGGAAGAACGAGACCGACTTCCTGGTCTACACGCCCGCCAATGGAAGCGGCTTTGTATCGCGATTCCCGAGCCTTTCGGGTATCGACAATGTGGCGCCACCGGCGCGACTGGAAATTCTGCCGTACGTGACCTCCCGCGCGGAGCTCAGCAACCAGGCAGCCGGGAACCCCTTCAACGATGGCTCGCAAGCGACAGTCAGTGGCGGCGCCGACCTCAAGTTCGGGCTTGGCAGCAACCTCACCGTGGACGCCACCATCAACCCCGACTTCGGGCAGGTCGAGGTCGACCCTGCGGTGGTCAACCTGAGCGACTTCGAAACGTTCTTCCCGGAAAAGCGCCCCTTCTTCGTCGAAGGATCCACCATCTTTGATTTCGGGAATGGTGGCGCCAACAATAACTGGGGTTTCAACTGGGGAAACCCGGATTTCTTCTACAGCCGGCGCATTGGCCGCGTGCCCCAGGGAAGTCTCCCCAGCGCCGATTTCTCCGATGTACCCCAGGGCACCAGTATTCTCGGCGCAGCCAAGCTCACCGGGAAGGTCGGGAGCTGGAACGTTGGGATGATGCACGCGCTCACCGGCCGCGAAATGGCGCGCGTGGACCAGCTGGGGAATCGCAGCGCGATCGAGGTTGAACCGAGAACGTACTACGGTGTGCTGAGGACCCAGAAGGAAATCAATGACGGCCGCCAGGGATTGGGAATGATCGCCACTCTGACCGCGCGCGATTTTCGCGATCCGCGACTTGAAGATCAGATCAACGGCAGTGCCTATGGCCTCGCGATCGATGGCTGGACCTTTCTCGACAGAGACAAGACCTGGGTGATCACCGGCTGGGGAGGAAGCAGCCTGGTACATGGGACCGCCGCTCGAATCACCTCGCTGCAGCAGAATTCGCTGCATTATTTCCAGAGGCCTGACGCGGACTACCTTTCCCTGGACAGCGGAGCCACAAGCCTGGACGGATTCTCCGGCCGTGTCGCTCTCAACAAACAGAAGGGAGACTGGCGGCTCAACTCAGCCGTCGGCGTAATATCCCCCGGTTTCGACGTGATGGATGTGGGCTTTCAGTCCCGCAGCGACGTGGTGAATACACATTCGGTCGTCACCCGCCGGTGGGGAACGCCGGGCAAGACCTTTCGTTTCGTCAACCAGAATCTCGCTGCTTTCGCCAGCTGGGACTTTGGTGGTGAATTGATCTGGGCTGGCCTTTACCAGAATGGATTCTTCCAGTTCCTGAACTACCGCAGCATCGAGTATTTCATTGCGTACAATCCACCGCGTTTGAACAACCGTCTCACCCGCGGCGGCCCCTATACCAAAGGCCAGCCAGGCGCCGAAGGAGGCGTCACGTTACGGACGGATGATCGTAAGACATTCGTCTATGGTATGGGCGTCAATGCCTCTTCATACAAACGGCGCTCGGATGCAGGATGGTCAATCAATCCATCTATCGAGTGGAAGCCGAGTACCAGCCTGACCCTGTCATTCGAGCCGGGCTTTCAGCGGAGTTTTACATCGGCGCACTATGTGGGCACCTTTGCGGATCCGCTCGCCACTTCGACGTTCGGCAACCGGTATGTATTCTCGGATCTGAACCAGACGACACTCTCGGGCAATATCCGGCTCAACTGGATATTCAACCCGAAACTGAGCCTGGAGCTGTTTGCCCAGCCGCTCATCGCCTCGGGCGACTATTACCATTTCAAGGAGCTGGCCCGCCCGCGAACCTATGACTTCAACCAGTATGGGCATGACGCATCCACCTTCGATGATGTGAACTACATCGCGGATCCGGATGGGCCAGGACCTGCGGCGCCTATCGCGGTTGGCAACCCCGATTTCAACTTCCGCTCGCTCCGCGGGAACGCGGTGCTTCGCTGGGAATACATGCCTGGCTCGACCGTTTTTCTTGTCTGGACCCAGTCGCGAACGGCGGATGAGAACATCGGCGATTTCCGTTTCAGTCATTCGCTGAGCGAGCTGGCGCGGGCAAAGGCCGACAACATCTTCGCTATCAAGGTGACGTACTGGTGGAATCCTTAACCGCGGTAAGCGGTAAGCGG
>JBDTQP010000145.1:0-7628 GCA_039932125.1 Gemmatimonadota bacterium | reverse complement strand
TCGTTCGAGGAGAATGCCCCGGATCCGGGCGAGAAACTGCTCCTCCTGGCGCGGGATGGACGGCGGCAGCAGCCCTTCCGGCGCAAGCGAGGGAATATCCCGCAGCGTGCGCAGCGCGGAACTTCGAGGGCTTCGCAGGCGAACGTACAGGCGCGACTTGTTGAAGAGCGGCTTGAACAGGTCCTTCTGGATCCCGGTGGATTCACTGCTTCCCAGGAACAGAAAGCGATCCGGTTTGAGCGCGAAATGAAACAGCGCGAGCACGCGGCTTTGCATGGCGGGCTCGAGGTAGATCAACACGTTGCGACAGCAGACGAGATCGAGATGACTGAAAGGCGGGTCTGACAGCATGTTCTGCTGGGCGAAGACCACGACGTCGCGAAGCTGCTGGCTCACGATATAGCGGTGCTCGTCATGCTGAAAGAATTTCTGGAGCCGCTCGGAGGAGACGTGAATCGCGATGCTTTCGGGATACACTCCGGTTCTCGCAAAGTCTACCGAAGGTCGGTCAACATCAGACGCAAAGACCGAGATGGGAAATGACCTGTGGGCTTTTTCCCGCGCCTCCAGCAGCAGGATGGCCACAGAATAGGCTTCCTCTCCAGTCGCACATCCGGCCACCCAGACTCGCACCGGCTCGTTCTCACCGTTGCTTTCGATGATCTGGGGAATGATGTTCTGCTCCAGCAGTGTCCAGGAATGGGGTTCCCGGAAGAAATGCGACACCTGGATCAGCAGATCGCTTGCGAGCGCATCGAGCTCCGCCGGATCACTGCGAAGCATCTTGAGATACTGGCTCCCGCTCCGGACTTTCCGGAGCCCCATCCGGCGTTCAATGCGCCGCAGCAGCATCACTTGCTTGTAGCTGCTGAAATCCATCTTCCCTTCAGCCTGCAGGAGCGTCACGGCGGAGTGAAGAATGCTCCGAGCTTCCGTCTGGGAATCGGTCGAGTTGACCGTGACATACGGATGGCGGGCGAAATCAACGATGGTCCTGCCCATTTCGCTCACCGGCAGGATGAAATCGACCTTGCCCGTGGCCACGGCATTCCGGGGCATACTGTCGAATTCCGCGGTGGCGGGATCCTGAGCCATGGTCATCCCTCCGGCGCCCTTGATCGCGCGAAGGCCCAGAGTGCCGTCGGCGCCCGATCCCGAAAGCACCAGGCCGATGGAGCGCTCGCCTATCGACTCCGCGAGGGAGTTGAACAGGATGTCGATGGGAAGCCTGAGACCCCGAGGCTCTGTGGGTGGCGTGAGCCGCACACGGCCCTTCTCGATGGTCATGTACCGGCCCGGCGGCAGGATGTAGACCGTGTTCGGACGGATTCGCATGCCGCTTGAGGCATGGGTCACCTCGAGCGATGTATGGTGCTGAATCAGCGCCGGCGTCTCACTCGGACGAGTGGGATCGAGATGCTGCGCGACGAGAAAGGCCAGGCCGGGTTCAGGAGGAAGCGAACGGAAAAACTCCTGCAGCACCGCGAGGCCGCCCGCGGAAGCTCCGATGCCCACACAGCAGAAATGGTCTTTCTCGTTCGATCGGGTCCCATCGGTATTCGACGGGGCGAGGGTCACTGGCTTTACGATTTTAGCGGCGGAAGCGCGCGAGGGCGCCTTCCCGTTGCCTTTGGATATTCTCGAAGGGGAAGGGCGACGGGCAGATCTGGCAGAACCCTTTTTCTTCGGGGGCATCAGGTCGTGTTCCGGCCGGGTAGGAGGGGGCAACGATTCGTACCAACGAAGAAAAACCTAAGCTGAGCGTCCGGCGAACGGTACGGGCCGGGAGGAAACGCGGGTACCCGGGGCGGGGAATCTTACAGCAGCTACTCCGTGCGGCGGCCGCTGACACCGGCTTGCGAGAGGGCCGATTCGACAGTGGCGATCAGCATGTCAGGCGTGAACGGCTTCTGGAGGATGGTTACGGACCGGTCGATGGTACCCTTACGCTGGAGATCCTCGGCCGAGAAACCGGACATGAAGACGATGGGAAGCGCAGGCAGGTCCAGGTTGAGACGGCGCGCCAGCTCCACCCCGCCGATGCCTGGCATCATCAGGTCCGTTACGACGACGTTGGGGGCGCCCTGACTAGCGATCATCTTGAGTGCCACCGCTCCATCGGCCGCCTGGAGCACGTGGTAACCATGGCGTTCCAATACTCGCGCCGAAATACTCAGCACGGCCGGTTCGTCATCGACCAGCAGCACCCAGATCCCGGACGGACTGGACTCAGAAAGTAATCGAGGGGCGCGACGGCGCTCGACGGCGGACCCTGCGGCGCTGAGCGGCAGATACAGCGAGAATATGGTGCCGTTGTCCGGCTCGCTCGCTACCCGCAGGTACCCCTTATTCTGCTTGATAATCCCGTACACGGCGGCCAGACCGAGGCCGGTCCCCTTTCCCAGCGGTTTCGTCGTGTAGAACGGCTCGAAGATGTGAGAAAGCGCCGCGGGGTTCATGCCCACGCCGGAATCCCCAATCGTTATCAGCCCGTATTCGCCGCCAGGAATTTCCGATCCGGCATCTATCAGGGTTTTTGGCTGGACGCTCACGACGGAAGTGGTAATGGTGAATGTTCCACCTTTCGCCATCGCATCGCGGGCGTTCAGCGTGAGATTCACCAGCGCCTGGTGCAGGTGGCCCTTGTCGAGCAGCACGTTCCGGGGACAGTTGAGCGAAACCCGCAGGGTGAAATTCTCGCCGAGAAGAAGGCGGGCCGTCGCCTCGATGTCGCTTACCGCGGCGTCGAGGGGAAGTGATTCGGGTTGGTGAAAGGCGCGGCGGCTGAAAGCGAGCAGCTGCCCGGTGATCGCCGCGGCGCGATCGCCGGCAGTCCGGATCTGGCGGATGTCGTCCATCAAGCCCTCAGGCAGGCGAGGATCGCGCAGCAGCAGCTCGCTGAACCCCAGCACAACGACCATCATGTTGTTCACTTCGTGGGCGACGCCTCCGGCAAGGAGTCCGACCGCCTCCATCTTTTCCGCCTGGCGGATTCGCTCGTCGGCCTGGTGAACCAGGACCTGGGCGGCAATTCGCTCGGTGATGTCGCGGATCACCAGGTGCGCTGCAGGTCGTCCACGATCGACGAAGGGAATCGCGGTCACCTCGACCTGCACCAGGGTCCCGTCAATCCTCCGAAAGGTGTCGCGGACTGCCGGCATCCGGGCGCCGGGCACCGGGTTGGCCAGGATCCCATCGAGTCCCTTGAGAAATGGCGGATTCAGGAACGTTTCGATTGCGAGACCAACCAGCTCGTTCTCGTTGTGAGCACCCGCGAGCTCGACCGCTGCAAGGTTAGCCATCGTGATTTTTTCGCCGTCATGGATGAGAATTCCGTCCGGGGCGCGCTCCACCAGCCGGTGGTACCGCTCCTCGAGGTCGATATCCAGTTCGGTGCTTCCGGGGTGCGAGAAAGCATCATGCATGTAGCTCCCTCCCCCAACAACCGCTTAGAGCGGCGGTCAGGAATTGACTGCGTGTGCTACTCCTTCGTACCGCGCGCCTTTTCGGGTCACGTATTTCAGCCTGGTCAAACGGTCGACAATGTCACCGAGCTTAGACGACTTAATGCCCGTGCTCTGCTCAATATCATCGAGCGATGCGGGTCCGGAGCGCAGCAGGACTTCCAGGACCGTCGCCTCATTGCCGGTCAACCCCAGTGGAGCCTCCAGCCTCGGAATCTGACGGACCGGCTCGCCGCTCAATACGCCGCTGTAGTTTCTCAAGTAACCCCGGAGGAGCACACCACTGGGCGTGATCTCATAGGAGCGGAACTCGGTACTGTGGGTGCTACCGCGCATCTTGATGATGGCGAGGACTTTCCGGAGATCTCCTTCGATCTCGACGAACCGTTGCACCAGAATGATATCGGTGAGGAAGGAGACGCGGTCATTGGTGAACTGCAGCCCTGCCTGATCAACGACTTCCACCGTAAGCAGTATGGTTACGCCGAGGCCGGTGAGCGTGCTCACCAGCCGGTAGAGGGATTCCCGAAAGTCTTCCCGGAAGGTCGGCGCCAGCGCCATCTCGAGACCTGACGTTGAGTCGATGACGACCCGGGTCGCCCCGATGATCTTCGCCGCTTCGCGAATCTCTTCCAGCGTTTCATCGACCGACAGGTCCAGCGGTCTCAGGTACATCACTCTGAGGCTGCCATCTTTTATCGCAGCCGTAAAGTCGACGCCAAAGGAATTGGCCCGCTTCAGATATTCGTTGGGATGCTCTTCGAAGATGGCAAGCACGCACTTCTGGCCTTCGCGAATTCCCTGCGCGATGAACATGGTGGCGAACGTCGTCTTGCCGGTTCCGGTTGGCCCCGCCAGCACCATCGAGCTTCCGGAGGGAATTCCGCCACCCATCATCGCATCCAGCCCGGTGACGCCGGTCGAAAGACGGGTACCCGGTTTCCCCAATCGCGGAACCGTGCGTTCGAGCGTGCGGGGGAACACCTGGAGACCGAGACCGGACAGGCGCACGGTATGCAGGCCCGGCATGATCGGCATGCCGCGCATCTTCATTACCTGGAGTTTCCGCACGACGGAGTTCCGGTCCACCGCCTGGAAGAGCCAGAAGATTCCATCGGCCACGGTAAAAATGGGATTGCGCATCTCCTGTTCGCTATACTCGCCCACCAGGAACGAGGTAATCTCCGCGGTCGTGAGATGCTGCGCCAGCCGCTGGACGAAATGCTCGATATCATGGTTGCCGGTTTCGCTCACCGCCGTCGTTCGCAGCAGCGCACGAAATGAGTCGATGACCACGACACCCGGCTTGAGCCGGGCGACCTCCGCTACAATCAGTTCATAGACCGAATCCAGGTTTCCGCCCAGCACCTCTTCGGTCAGATTGGAAAAATAGATGTCGAATCCCACGCGACTCAGATCGAAGAATTCAAACTGCTGTTGATAGCGCAGCATCTTGAGCGACGGCTCACCGAGCAGCGTTATGAACAGGCCGGGGCGCTTTTTCGTCGCGTTAGCGAAGAGCAGCTGCATGGCCATGGTGGTCTTGCCGGCGCCGGGAGCGCCAGAGATCAGGTTAAAGGAAAGCTCGGGCAGCCCGCCGCCCAATACAGCGTCGAGTCCGACGACCCCTGTCTTCAGCAGGTGAATGGGGACTTTACCGTTCCCGGGAGTTTTCAGCGCGCTTTTTTTCACCATTTACCCATTTCCCTCCGGCTTAGTTTTCATACCACGACGAGGGGACAGCTCCCAGGATTGTTCGACCAGCCGCATCGCCATCTCCTCACCCACGACTCGACCCAGATGGTCCACCATCATGGAGACCAGCGCCACAAATCCCTTTTCGACTTCCTCGGCGCGGTTCTCCTCGGTGTTTTCACGCCCGTCGATATCCAAACGACAACGGCGCAACACGGGGTGCTCCTCCTCAACCTGATCGAGTGTTCGATCCAGCAGTATCCGATAGCCATCTCCGCCTATCCAACGGCTGATTCCCACCCGCAGGTGTAAGCAGACATTATCCAGCGCCGTGACGACCGCGGCATCGACACTCTGCTCGTGGCGCTCGCTGGTCCAGATTCGGTGAGCCACTTGAAACGCCGCAGCCGACGGGCGATTCATCGACACGTGTTCGTTGTTAAATGGCTCGCTCACGTCGTCTTCCGAGAAGGAGGAGGAAGCAACGACTGCTATGTAACCTGGCTCGCCGACCGATACAGCCGACGCACAGAATGATCAGATTGAGAGCCCTATGGCTGGGGCAGCCAAGGCAGCCAGAGGATGGCCGTGGTAGCTGGGGCAGCTGTTTGAACTATATGCGCTCGACCGATTACGGGCAACCCTGACTGTCGCGTAAGGGGTTCTCCGAGGGGGCGTAAATGTCTTCAGGGGTGAGTGTTACCGGTGTGGCGCGGAGGATGGTCGGAGCAATAAAACAGGGTGAACTATGCTATCTCAGGAAGGAAGCGGAATCCACCAGGATCTCGACAGCCCCGCTGATGGGATCGACCAGTCGCTCCAGGTCGCGGTAAATCGCGAAGTGATTTGCGGTGCTCACCCGCACGGTCGCGGTATCGGGGAGGACGTAGTATCCGATCGGGACCCGCTCACCGGGTCCCACCCAGCACTGACATCCGGACGCTCTGCTTCCAGGGTTCACTGTCACCCGAATCGGTTGGCCCGTTCGATTGGTGATGAGCGGCGCGAAGTAGCGATCAGGCCCGCTCGCCCAGCTGTCGATGTCGACGGAAACCCGCCGCTTCAGCGCCTGGGTGAGACTCATCCCGTCTATCAGGATGTTGTTCCGATAATCGGCGCCAAGTTCCGGAGTAGAGTCGGTGAGCCGGGGACGCGCGAGAGACCATTGAGCGAAGAACTTTCCGCTGGTATCCATCGGAATGGTGAACACCGCGCCCGGTGACAGGAGCGAATCGTAATCGCCCCACCGCACCAGCACCGGGAGCACCAGGTCGTTCCGCACCGCGAGCGTCGGCTTCACTCGCGTGAACCAGGCGCCGGCAGCGGCAACGGCCACCAGGAGAATCACCCAGCGAACGATCCCGCGGATAATGCTGCCTTCCCTCTCTGTGTCCCCGGACCTTCGCCCAAACGAGCCGCTCACCTGGGTCGTATCACCCGACCGCCGCGATCCGGAGTCTTCCGCCGGAACCACGGCCCCGGCCGCCGCGCGCATGATGTGTGTCGGGTCATCGTCCCGAATCTGGCGAAGCATGCTCTCCCGGCTGATGACCGGGGATTGCGGCCCCGATTGGGCACCGATTCTAAGCGCCTCGGCCATTTCGATCGCCGTCTGGAACCGATCCTCGGGGCGTTTGGCGAGTGCGCGCAGAATCACGTCCGACATCCAGACCGGCACCCTGGTGTTCACATGCCGGGGAATCGGGACCGCCTGGCTGATATGACGGCCAATCACTTCCTGAGAGGTTTCGCCTTCGAACGGCGGCGCTCCGGTCACCAGGTGGAAGAGCACACCGCCCAGCGCATACAGGTCGCTCCGATGGTCCACGTTGGCCTGGCCCAGCGCCTGCTCGGGGCTCATGTACGTGGGGGTGCCCACGACAAAACCGGAGAGGGTGTTGCCCGGCCCATCACCTTCCTGCTTGACGATACCAAAATCGACGAGGAGCGGCCGCCCGGTCTGCTGTTCGATGATGATATTGTCGGGCTTGATGTCCCGGTGAATCATTCCTTTCTCGTGGGCGTGCGTCAGCGCGTTGAGAATGGGGCGAATCAGTCCCGCAGAACGCTCCGCCTCAATGGAGCCCTCGTTTCGAAGAAGATCACCGAGGGAGCTCCCTTCGACGTAGGGCATCGCGTAGTAGACAAGGCCGCCACGATCTCCCACGAAATGAATGGGAAGGATATTGGGATGGCTGAGGCTGGCGAGTGCCCGTGCCTCTTTTTCGAAACGCTGCAGCATGCCCTGGGTCCACGCCAGGTCCGGACGAAGGACCTTGACCGCCAGCCGGCGATGCAGCTGGCGATCATGGACCTCGTACACTTCCGCAAAGCCGCCTCTGCCCAGCAGCTCGCGCACTTCGAACTTGGCCCCGAGTGCGTGCGCCAGGCGCTCGCGGGCGGTCTCCTCCAGGGACTCGGTCGAGGATTCGCTATCCATGACGAGCGCTGGTGGTGTGGCGGTGCAGA
>JBDTQP010000144.1:0-7638 GCA_039932125.1 Gemmatimonadota bacterium | reverse complement strand
CGGTTTGGGACTCGGAGGTCGAACCGGCGACGAGCGGCTGCGCGTAGGTCTCGTAGCGGTAGCAGTCGTTGGCACCCGCCGGGCAGCCGGTATCATTGAAGAAGTTGAATGGCGCACCATCCCAATCGGAGCTCGGCGCGATCTGGCCGAAGCTGGGGAGCTCGACGATCACGTCAGTCCCGTCGCCACCGGTCGAGACACCGCCACTGGTCACCGTGACCACATTCTCATACGGGAACAGCAGAACGCCAACCGTGCCCGCGGGGGGAGTCGGGAAGGTCGGGGTGATGAGATCCACACTGGCCAGACGGTTGGTGATGTTGATGTCGAACGTGACCCGGACCTTACCGGGCTGGAACGCTCCGAGCGCGGAGGCGGTGAAGTTGGAGGCGGTCAGATTGACGACGTCGCCGGCGAGAATCGAGCGCTGTGGCCCACCGAGTCCGGCGCCGCGCTGCGCACTTCCATTGATCGTGGAATCTTTTTTTGGCGGCGTGATGCTGACTTTGCCGGTTCTCGCGTTCACGTCGAGAATGAACGCGGCCTGGCGGAACTGCGGGTTCGTTGGCGGGTTGGGGGGAAGCTCGGGACCCGTCGTGCCCCGGTCCGATGAACAGGCGCCAAATCCAAGCGCCAGCGCAACGGTCATTGCCAGGGCTGCCGGTCGCCGGGCCAGAGCCCAGCCAACACTGCGTGCAGACTTCATGCTGCCTCCGAAAGGTGATGTGTTGTGGGGTGGGAGCTCGCGCCCATGCTGGTGGGACGCGGTGCAAAGATCTCTGCGCCACCTCACGCTCTCATGTGCATTGTGTACCGGTTTGATCGAAGGAACGGCGGTTGGTCGTGATGTGAATGTCGTAATCGCGGGATCGGCGCCACATCAGGCGGACGATGCAACAGTTCCTAAACCGATGGAAATGCCACCACGGAGAATGTTTTTCACGCGGCAGACTCGCCCCGGGAACGATGCGTCCTCGAGGTGGCGAGTCGAACAGGCTGATGCGATTCAGGGTGCGGTGATCGTTCCCTCGGTAACCGTTGTCTTCGTGCGGTAGTTATAACCACCGGTCCCGCTGGTTCCGATCAGATTGCCCAGCGTCGTGGCAGTGGTCGTCGAACTCGCGGAGGCACCGATCACCTTGAAACGGATCGTCGCGAGCGTCACGACCCCGGTGGAGTTGGCCGACGGCTGCATTCCATTGAAAACCAGCCGGCCCTGGCTGATGGCCAGGGTGGGATCGACCGACCCGAAACCTCCGGGGCCGAAGTTGAAAGAGCTGTATCGAAGCACGGCCGGATTCCACTGCAGCAAGCTGACTGACCACGTCTCCAGCGCCTCCTGCCCCGGCGTCTCCGGTATATCTGTCGTGAGATCGAGCGTGACGGTGAGAGTCACCATGCTATCGACCGGATTGATACTTCCGAAGGATTCGCTCCAGGTGATCGGCGACGCGGCAGCCGGTCCGACAGAAACCGTCGCGCCATCGCTGGCGACACTTCCGGAATTGTCCGTCACCGTCAGGGTGGCGGTGTAGGTCCCGGATGCGGCATAGACGTGTACCGGATTCTGCCCGGCGCCCGACGCTCCATCGCCGAAGGCCCACTGATAACTGGCTATGGTTCCATCAGGGTCGAATGAACCCGCGGAGCTGAACCCGATGGCCGTGCCCGCGCTGCCGGTATAAGGACCGTTAGACTCGGCAACCGGTGGCTGATTGCCGCCGCTTCCGGCAATGGTCACCGTTGTCTGGTTCTGCCCGGTCGCGCCGAGGTTGTCCGTGACGGTGAGCGTGACGGTGTAAGACCCGGGATTGGCATAGCTGTGGGCCGGAGATACGCCGGTACCGCTCGACCCGTCACCAAAGTTCCACTCGAAGGTGTCGATGCTTCCGTCCGGATCGGATGATGACGCGGAAGAAAACGTGACCGGCACGCCGGGGGTCCCAGCATAGGGACCATTCACCTGGGCGACCGGCGGCTGGTTGGAAGCTGCGGTACCCGTGGTGAATGTCGCCTCGATTGTTCCGATCTGACTGTCAAATCGAACCGCGCCGGAGTTGCTGGAAGAGCTTGCCTGCACATTGCGGGTTTGCGTGCGCGTGGTCTGCCCGATACCGCCAATCACTGTAAAGAAGAGTCGCGCGACCCGCACTGATCCGGACCGGCCCGCGGCCGTCGTCGTAAAAGCACCGAACACAATCTTGCCGGGCGCCGAAGCATTATCCACGATGTTCTGGAGCCGGTCCGGCGCAATGCTGTCATAGTGAACGACGGACTGATCAAACCCGACCTCCGCCTGGATGGCGCCGACCGTCTGTGCCGCGTCCGCGGTCATATCCAGGGTCACATCGAGTTCGACGGATGCACCGGTCGAGGCGGTCGTCGGCACCCACTGATTTTTCCAGATGAAGGGGCGGCCGGCCTGTCCGCCGCCGACGCAATTGATATCAAATCGTGCGAGCGCGTCGGACAATACTGGAACCTGAATATCCAGCGAGGTGGCTCCGCCCGTGACAGTGCAGTTGCCGGCAACGTTGGTCAGCTCGAGCGAGTAGCTGCCGGCCGGCAACTGGTCGAACACGAGCCCGCTGATTCCTTCCGGTGTCGGCACGGTCAGTATTCGGGTCACCACTGGCAACGTATGATCATCCGGTATTCCGGTGAGACTCAATCCATATCCATCGGCATCCAGGCTGTCCCCCGCCACGACGATAGACACCAGCAGCCGGCCCTGTCCGGGATCGCGGCAGGTGACATCGAATGCCGCGACCTGCACCGTCGCCAGCCCCTGGTCGGTGACGGTACGGGAACGCTTCACGGAATCCGCGGAACAATTATTCGCGAGCCCCTGCAGTTCGATCTCATACTGACCGGAGGGGAGCGGGCTCACTCTCCGCTCGGCATTGACTTCAATAGGAAGGCGTAGCGTATCGGTCGCACCGCGGATAACCACGGTATACCCATCGGGATCCGCGGAGCGGGGCGTCGCGTTGGACGTGGAGGTACGTGCCAGAATTCCCGGCACCGGAGGTGTCCGGATCCCGACAACCACGGAGGGAGGCGAACGCTCACCGAGACTCGAGCGCGCGCGAACCCGGTACCCATAGAAGGTTTCGGGTGAAAGACTCGTATCCAGAAATGATGTCTGCAGCGAAGGAATGTCGGAGGCGACCATGGAGAACGCGCCGTTGAGTCCGGACCGCCGCTCCAGCTGGTACGAGCCGGCACCTTCCACCCTCGCCCACTGCACCCGGGCCGTGGTCAGATCGACAGGTTCCGCGAGGAGCGATTCGGGAAAGGCCACGCTCCCACCCGTGGGTGCTATCGCATCGCTGCACGCCGCGGCGAGAAACCCAGCGATCACCAGCAACGCCGGGCAGACACCGCGGTAGATACTAGTACGCATAGCCAAGTCCGACAGAGAATGAACGGCCGGAGATCGACCGGTCCCGAATCACTTCTCCTGACGCGGTCTCGTTGAAAATTTCACTCCGCGCATTCGTCATGTTCTTCGCCGAGAAGGAAAGGCTCATGTGCCCGAGCAGACCCATGCGAATCTTGCCATCCATGGTCGTGCGTCCCCGTTCGATGAAGTTCGCATCCTGGGGAACGGTAGGGTTGGTCACCGTCCCATATCGGTAAATCCGGTCCCCGAAGCGATTGATAAGGAGCGAGGCGCTGAACCGCGACTCCGGCGGGGCGAATCCGATCGACCCATTCACGAGGTACCGGGATTGGCCCTGCAACGTCAGATCGGGATCAAACAGGCCGAGCTCGCGGGGTACTTTGACGCTCGATTTGATCAACGTGAGATTCACCCCGAGATCGAAGTGTTCGAGGAAGCCGGCGAGGAAGCCCAGCCCTTTACGAACTTCGAACTCCGCTCCGTACAATCGTGAGGATGTGGCGTTGATGAATCGGCTGCGCAGCCCCTCCACGCCAGCGTCGAACGCCGCGACGATCGGGTCCGTGAAATCCTTGGCGAAGGTGCTGACGGCCAGAATTTCTCCCGCGCGAGGGTAGAGCTCCCACCGTAGATCGGCATTGAGAATCGTCGATCGCCGAAGATCCGTATTCCCCAGGCTCCGGACACCGCCGAGCACTTCATTGAATGCGCAGGGACAAAGCTCCCGGGTGTCGGGGCGAGCGACGGTCCGGTATGCGGCGAAGCGGAGATTCATCCGCTCGGACACCGCGTAGGTGAGATTGCCGGACCACAGGTAATCAAGATTGTCGCGGGAGAGCCCTCGCCGGGTTGCCGAGTCGGCCGGGTTGAGTGTGAGGTCCACGTTCCAGCTTTCGGCGCGGAGCCCGCCCACGAAGCGGAGTGACGTGAGCAGGGGCAGATCGACCATGGCGTATGCCGAGGTGATCGTCTCCCTTGCCTTGAACGCATCATCAGGAACCGGCTGAAGTCGCAGCGTCAGGATACTTCCGATATTTTCCGGCGCGAAGACTTCCTCCGGCATGAGTGCCACCACCGCCGCATAGTTCGGATCACTCGTGTTGTAATCGTAAGTGTATGTTGCGCTCCGGAATTGACGAGCCTTGGAGCGATGAAGGCCACCGATCTTGAACAGCGCGTCCGCCGATCGACGGAGCGAGAGGGGGAGCAGCCAGTCACCCTGGGCGCTCCACGTGTCGTCATCGAGCCTGCGAAAGAATCGGAATGGTGGCCGGGAAGGTTCCTGGGCGAATCCAAACCCGCGATCAACGTAAGTGACCTGGTGGTTATCCGGCTCCTTCCGAACCGACCGGTTGAACGTGCCCTTCCACTCGACACGCGAATGGAGGAGAAATGGGAGACTGTGCTCGCCGCTCAGCTGGTTCTGGAGCAGATAGCGCTCGACATACCGGACCTGGTATCCGCGAAACTGCTGCTCCGCATCGCCCGACAACCCTTCACTGGTAATGGCCGATTCATCAGACCCGCGAGTGTACAGGTTCCGAAACCCGATCTTGCTTCCGCTGCCCAGTCGGTAGGCGACATTGAAAATTCCGCCCAGGTCGACCGACTGGTTGCTTTCGCTGAAATTGTAGGTGCCATTACCCAGGCTCGAGAAGTGATCGGGGTTGAGATCGCGCTTCGTCCCGTAGGTTCCCGAGAGAATGAAGCCCAGGGCGTCATTGCCCAGCTGATACTGGTTCCCCAGCGCGAAATCGACCCCCATGCCTGGGCCCGCGTTCACCGAGCGGGGCGTCCATACATCGGCAAACGATTCAGCGTACCGCTCGGGGTCCGGCTGCCAGGCCGGTGTGCGGCGCCCGTCGTCGATACCGAGAAAGTCGGTCCCCCCCCGCGGCGCCTTGGGAAAGCTCCGGAACGTCGAGCGCGCGTTGAACGATTGGGAGAGGTTGAGCGACGCGACGAACGATTCCGGAAAATCCTTGGTCCTGATATCTACCGATCCGCCGGCGAAGTCGCCCGGCTTGTCTGGAGTCGCCGTTTTCGTGGCGATGATAGACTCGAGCAGGCTCGAGGGAAAGATGTCCAGTGGCACGACCTTCTTGTCCGGCTCCGGGCTCGCCAGCTCGGCCCCGTTGAGCAGCGAGTTGCTGTATCGCTCGCCCAGTCCGCGGATCACCACGAAGCGATCGTCGAATACGGAAATGCCGGTCACGCGGGCTACGGCATCCGACGCATCGGAGTCCGGTGTCTTGCTGATTGCCTCCGCGCTCACCCCATCCGACACCGCCGGCGCGGCCTGCTGCATCGAGAGAAGTCCCGCCTGCGAGTTCTGCCGGCTGGGCGGGGCGGCCACAGTGATCTCCTGGAGCTCGATCGGCTGGTTCCTGAGCGCGAAATTCACCAGGGCGGTTTCGCCAGATTTGACCAGTACGCTGTCCGCATCGGAGCGCTGGTACCCGATAAAGACCGCGCGCACCGTGTATATCCCGGCGGGGATGGGAGTAGATCGGAACCGGCCATCCAGGTCCGTTTCCCATGCGCTGGTTGACCCGACCAGAACAATGCGCACGAACTGAATCGGGCGGCCGGTGTCATGGTCCACCACCCGGCCGGCAATTCGTCCGTTGGCCGTCACCGAGGCGGATTGGGCATGGGCCGCCCTTGGCTGCATGGTGAAAAGAATGCAGAACAGGGCTGCGACAGTGGCCAGGGTGTGCAGGGACCGTAGTGACTGGTCCCGCACCTTCACACCGATTCCCCCGCGCGGCGGGGAACAGGGAACGCGTGGTCTCATGCCATCCTTCAGCGCGCGGCGGCAGCTCTGTTGTATGTAGAATGACTTCAGGAAGAGGCGTAAGCTGAGCTGGCTCAGCAACGATTCATCACCCGGCGGGTAACAAGGTCATCACGTGGTTGTATCACGCGGAGAGGTTGGAGTCTGGGGCGAGGACGCCGCAGGCGAAGCTGTGTCGTAGGGTTCCGGCTTGATGGAAGAGCCGGGCCACGACCCGGAAAGGAATTGCTCAACCTCTCGGGTGAATGTTTCGGGGTCTCCGATCCAGGGAAAGAGGTAAGGTGGTTGCACCAGGAGCACCCGGGCATTGGGAAGATGCTGCGCCCATCGCGCTGCCGCCGACTCAACCATGACATTCCCGGATCCTTCAATTACAAGGACGGGGATTCTCACATCGTGCAGCGCTACCCGCCAGGACCAATACCCCAGCTGCCGCAGCATGTATCGGTTGACCTGCTCCACGGCAAATAATCGAGCAGGCGACTCGCGGCATATCGTCCTCGCGATCGCTTCCACAGGCGTCCGGGGATCGAGGGGAATGGGAGCGAAGTAGGCGGACCAGTGCTCCCGGCAGAACACCGGCGCGTCCGCCGGTGACTGCTGTCGCGCGCGCGCTTCAGCCATGCGCCGGTTTGCGGCAGTGTCTGTTCGCAACATGGCCATCTCAAAGGAAAAGCTCGGATGCACAAAGAAGGGGCTCAACATGATGATCCGGCTGACCCGGTCGGGATATTTGATCGCGTAAAGCCCGGCAACCGCAGCACCCCAGTGGTGACCGATCAGCGTCAGGTGCGACAGGCGGAAAAACTGGCGGACTGTTTCCAGGTCTGCGACATCGGAATCGGGACTCAGTTGAAGGCTGTCGGTCACCGCATCCGACTGACCGCGCCCCCGCTGGTCGTAAAAAATCAAGGTATGGTTTGAGGCCAGGCTGGAGAGCGGACCGATCAGGTACTCGGATTGAAGACCAGGGCCGCCATGGAGAACGATGACTGTGTCCCCTCCGTTACCGATCACGGAGTAATGCAGGCTGAGCGAGTCAGGGAGCGAGATCGATCCCTCGCTCCGCGCGGGGCTGGAATGACAACCGGCAAGCAAGCCAAGAACGAGGGCCAATAAGCCGCGGCGCACCATGAGAGACCATTGAAAAGGGAAACCGTAATATCTGGCCCTAGGATACGCCTGCTTGTAACAATCAGGTGATGACCCTATCTCAGTATTGCAGAACCGGCAGCGGCATACTTGAATTGAACAGTACCGGGAATGACGGCCGACGTTACCGCCTAAGCGACCGTATCACTGCCGCGAACACATTTGCTTCACCCTGACCGGGATCACGTACCATTCGCGGTCCCTTTCATAATATCGAATCTGGAGAGACTCCATGCGCGAACCGCTGACCATGCAGTGTCACAAGAAGGCTCTCATCGTTATC
>JBDTQP010000143.1:0-7640 GCA_039932125.1 Gemmatimonadota bacterium | reverse complement strand
GCTTACCGCTTACCGCTTACCGCTTACCGCTTACCGCTTACCGCTTACCGCTGACCGCTTGCGCAGTATCGGGGGCACAGTGCTACCATTCAGACACGCGTCCGCCGCAATGGAACGGATGAGCCTGCTTCACCCCGCCCTATTGGAGTCTCCATGGCCTCACAACCCGTCACTCAGGAACGCCGCGCCGATCTGCGGGTTGCCTTTCTCCCCCACGCCCGTCCGCGGTTGCTGCTGGCGGATGGCCAGCATGATGTGCTGGACGCGGCGCCAAAAGGCATCAGGCTTCGGCACACGGATCTGGTTCGGCCGGTAACGGGTGATCTGATCGCCGGCGATGTTCATGATGCGAGAACCGGTGAAGTCCATCCGGTTATCGGACACATTACCTGGGTGGGCTCGACCGCGATTGGTGTGAATCTGGACGAGCGGCCGTTGCCGGTAGGCTTTGTGATGCGGGAGCTGGCCTGGCTCCGGGATCAGTCCGAAGAGGCAGCAGCCACTTAACAACAGCGGCAACCGAGGTGAGGATATTGCTGGCCGCCGTGCCGTCCGGCCGTCATGACACGCCAAGGATCCAGAGGAGCTCACTATGCGCAGTGGATTAATAGGACTCGGCATCGTGCTGGTGGTTATTTGGGTGCTCGGGTTTATCGTGTTCAAGGTCGCCGGACTTTTCATTCATATCCTGGTCATTGTGGGAGTCGTGATGCTGATCTCCGGGCTGATTCGTCGCGTTCGCGGTCCTACAACACCGTGAGTCATCCGGCGATGCAGGCGGGTCTTCGGGCCCGCCTTTTCGTTTTCGCACGTGGTGCCTGGCCCGGATCATCTACGAAGTCATGACACCGCTCGAGTTTTCTCTCCTCGCCCTGCTGATTGCGTTTTTCGCTGGCCTGTTCGGATCTCTGCTTGGCCTCGGCGGCGGCATCATTGTCATTCCAGTTCTCACGCTCTGGCTTCACATAGATATCCGATACGCGATCGGCGCCTCGATCGTATCCGTCATAGCGACGTCCAGCGGAGCGGCGGCGGGGTATGTCCGGGAGCGGATGACCAACCTTCGTGTAGCGATGGTACTCGAACTGGCAACGACGATCGGCGCCATGTCCGGCGCGTATGTCGCGGGATGGATCAGCAGCCGAATGCTTTACCTGGTGTTCGGGGCGGTCATGGCATGGTCAGCCTTCATGATGTTTCGCAAGCGCGGCGACCTGCCTCCCAAGCCGCGGAGCGCACCGTGGGCCGATCGGCTTCGCCTGCACGGGAGCTACTACGATGAAGCGCTTGGCCAGGAGGTGAGTTACCGCGTGGCCGGGACGAGGATCGGGCTGGGCCTCATGTATCTCGCAGGCGTGATCAGTGGTCTGCTGGGTATCGGGTCCGGCGCGCTCAAGGTTCCGGCAATGGATCTCGCCATGGGACTTCCCATCAAGGTTTCGACGGCGACCAGTAACTTCATGATCGGTGTTACGGCGGCCGCGAGTGCCGGCGTCTATTTCACCCGTGGCGACATCGATCCATTCGTTGCAGCACCAGTCGCGATCGGCGTGCTCCTGGGTGCAGTGCTTGGATCCCGCTGGCTGGGCCGCCTGCCTGGTACCGCGATTCGCGCTCTCTTTGTGGTTGTTCTGCTGTGGGTGGCCGGACAGATGCTGCTCAAGGGAATTCGGGGATGAGCGGACCACTTGCATCCCAGGAACTCCCCCCCTCGCCAACCCGGCGCGCCGAGCTGATCATCAGCCGGACGCTGCTTGGCGGAGTCATGCTCAGCATGGTTATCCTGCTGGTCGGAGCGGTGATGAGCTTCGCCCGTCATCCGGAGTACGTTTCCTCGCATACCGAGCTGAATCGCCTGACCCATCCCGGTGCAGCCAAACCGCAGACGCTGCTGAGCGTCCTCCATGGCGTGCTCGCCGGTCGCGGCGAGGCGGTCATCGCCCTCGGTCTTCTCGTTCTGATTGCCACACCGGTGGTCCGCGTGGCCGTTTCCATCCTGGCTTTTCGCGCCGAACGTGACCGCACGTACGTGGCCATCACAAGCGTTGTCCTCCTTCTTCTTATCCTGAGTTTTGTCCTCGGCAAGCTTTAGCCCTCCGCTGTCGTGATGCCTGTCACGACGCGCGCGTCCAGAAACCCTCACTGTTGCTGAAGTCATCAGGACTATCTCACGAAGACGGTGCGCATCTGCCAGGCGGAGCAAACTATGGGTCGAAAATCCGGGGTAGCCGGAGATATTATCGCGGGTGCGCTCGCCGGAGCGGCGGCGACCTGGGTGATGGGATTGGTAACCGATTACCTGTATGAGCGCGAGGATCCTGCGGTGCGGAAGCAGGAAGATGATGCCCGCGGCGGGGTAAGCGCATACGAGAAGGCGGCGGAGAAGCTGGCCAATGCCAGGCGGCAGCCGATATGGCCGGAGGACCGCGCGCGGCAGGGCTCCGCGATTCACTGGGGACTGGGCATCGGCGCCGGAGCGCTGTACGGAAGCCTGCGCAACGAAGTCCCGATGCCCGGCATGCTGCGAGGTGTGGCGTATGGACTGGCCTTCTGGCTCGTGGTAGACGAACTGCTCAACCCCGCGCTGCGACTCACCCCTGGTCCCCGCTCATTTCCCTGGCAGGCGCATGGGCGTGGTCTGGCCGGGCACCTGGTTTTCGGGGCCGTTGCTGAAGCAACGCTCACCATGATTGATACCGTGAGAGACGGGCGTGACTGAATAGTCCAGTAGCCACCATGTGTTGATTGTTCAAACAGGCATCGTCATATTCCCCCGCCTTATTACGCCCTTTTCCACCACCCTCATATCGATCCTTGACCGAATCCGCCGCCACTGAAAAGGCTCCCGGGGTTCTAACCGTCGTGCGCGATGCACTCCGGGGGACGCATCACGATTACACCTCCGGACCGGTTGGGCAGGCCATCATTCTCCTCGCCATTCCCATGGTCATGGAGATGGTCATGGAATCGATCTTCGCCGTGGCCGACGTGTTCTTCGTATCGCGCCTGGGACCCGATGCGGTAGCCACCGTCGGACTCACCGAATCAATGCTGACCATCATCTACACGATGGCAATCGGGCTGAGTATCGGTGTCACCGCGATGGTGGCCCGACGCACGGGAGAAAAAGATCCGGATGGCGCATCGCGCGTCGCTGTGCAGGGGATCGCGCTCGGGCTGCTGGCGGCGATCCCGATCGCCGTTGTCGGTATTCTGTTCGCGCCGGATCTGCTGCGGCTCATGGGAGGGTCGCCAATGGTGGTGGCGTCGGGCAGCGGCTTCACCCGTATCATGCTCGGCGGGAATGCAGCCATCATTCTTCTCTTTCTCATCAATGCGACGTTCCGCGGCGCCGGCGATGCCTATATCGCGATGCGAGTGCTCTGGATCGCGAACGCGATCAATCTCGTGCTCGATCCCTGTTTCATCTTTGGTCTCGGACCATTCCCGGCACTCGGCGTCAAAGGCGCTGCCGTCGCGACGACTATCGGGCGCTCCATCGGTGTGCTGTTCCAGCTCTACATCCTGCTCCGCCGATCGGGGCGGATCAAGGTTCTGCCTTCGCATCTTCGGCTCGATCCATCAATAATGGCGACCCTGATCCGGCTCTCGGGCACGGGAATGCTTCAGGTGCTGATCGGCATGGCGAGCTGGATTGGTCTCATCCGGATTATTGCCAGCTTCGGTAGCGATGCCGTAGCGGGTTACACAATTGGTTTCAGGTTGATCGTCTTCGCGCTGTTGCCTTCATGGGGGCTGGGGAACGCCGCGGCGACCATGGTGGGGCAGGGGCTGGGTGCGGGAAAACCTGATCGAGCGGAGCGCGCGGTGTGGCTGGCCGGGTTTTATAACGTGATTTTCCTGGGAACCGTTGGCCTGCTCTTCATTATTCTCGCAGATCCCATTGTCGGGATATTCACGCGCGATGCGGTCGTGCATCCGATTGCGGTCAGTTGCCTGCGAATCGTGAGCTCCGGATTTCTCTTCTATGCCTACGGGATGGTGATCACGCAGTCTTTCAATGGCGCTGGAGACACCTGGACACCGACGGTGCTCAACTTCGTCTGTTTCTGGGTGTTCGAGATTCCTCTTGCGTTTCTCCTTGCCGAGTACTGGGGTATGGGCCCGAAGGGTGTGTTCATCGCCGTCATGGCCGCATTTTCTCTGCTGGCGGGGTTGAGCGCGTTGCTTTTCCGGCAGGGAAAGTGGAAAACCCGCCACGTCTGACGTTCCGATCCGCTGCAGCATCCCGCCGTTCGCCGCACGCTCCCGCAGTTCACTGCAATCCGATTGTTCGCCCAATCCCCGTCGTTCTAGGTTGGGCTCGTCAGGAAGCCATCCACATTAAATCACGGGGTACGGGTATGTCGTCCATCAGCCTGGTTATGGCACTCGCATGGGTGCCAATCGGAGTCCCTCAGCCGGCCGCACCCGCTGCTGTCGAATCAATCCTGGTCTCGCCTCAGTGGCTCCGCGAGCGCATGAAGCGACCGGGACTGGTGATCTTCGAAGTCGGTGAAAAGCCGGGTTATGATGCCGGGCACATCCCCGGTGCTCAATTCATCGGACTCCGGGACATTTCGGCACCCAGGGTGGAGGGAGCCCTTTCCCTGGAACTTCCGCCTCTCGCGCAGCTCGACTCGGTGCTTGAAGCTCGGGGCGTGAGTGACAATTCCGACGTGGTGGTCTATTTCGGCAAAGACTGGGTTACGCCGACCACCCGTGTGTTCCTGACCCTGGAATACGCCGGCCTTCGCGGGCATGTCGCGATGCTGGATGGAGGCCTTCCCGCCTGGCGCGCTGCGGGCAATCCCGTTTCGACGGAAGCCCCGGTCATCACCCGCGGCTCATTCACGCCCCACCCGCGCTCGGACATCGTGGTCGATGCCGCGTGGCTGAGCGGGCATCTGCATGATCCACAAGTCGCCATCATAGATGCCCGTGACTCGGTGTTCTACCAGGACATCATGAGCAACGAGATGCCACGTGGTGGACACATCCCCGGCGCCCACAACATTCCATATACGACAATCACGGTTTCGGAAGAAGACAACCGGATCAGGAGCCTGGACGAGCTTCGCTCCATGTTCGCCGCCGCGGGTGCCGAGCCGGGTGATACCGTCGTGAGTTATTGCCACATCGGGCAGCAGGGCACCTTCGTCTTCTTCGCCGCTCGACTGCTGGGCTACAACGTCCGGCTTTATGACGGATCGTTCCAGGAATGGAGTGCACGCAAGGATCTGCCCGTCGAAGGCGAGAAGCCGCGTGCGGCTGCCGGCCAATGATGCGCCCTCCCTCGCTTGCTCGTAGCGGGCGGCTGATGGTTGCGGCTTTGGTGTGGTTCGGGAGTGCAGGCGAGGCAGGGTATCGCAGCCTGCCTGATCCCGATGGTACGGACCCGGCTCCCGTAATCACTGTCTCCTGGTTGCAGCGCCATTTGAACGACCCCGATGTCGTGGTGCTCGAAGCCGGCGAAGGGATGGATTACGACGGAGGCCATATCCGCGGGGCGCGGCGGGTTGACGTGATGGCTTTTCACGCGCAAGGCGCCTCGCTCCCGGATCCTGCTGTGCTCGCGACAGGGTTTGCCTCGCTAGGCGTTTCCGATTCATCGCGAATCGTGATCTATGGCGACAACATGTCGGCTTCAATGATCTATCTCGCCCTTGAGTACATCGGCATGGGAACGCGGACATCAGTGCTCGATGGAGGAAAAGCGGCCTGGCGAGCATCAGGCGCGACTTTGAGCACGTCGTCGGGGACCTACGAGAAGGGGCAGCTGAGGCCGCACCCCCGGCCCGGGATCACCGTCGATGCCGACTGGCTGACCTCCCATCTCCATGACCCTTCGCTGACAATCATTGATGCGCGCTCGCCCGAAGAGTACGCGGGGACCGGTCACATGGCCGGCAACCGCCCCGGTCACATTCCCGGCGCGCACAACATTCAGTGGGAGGACACCTTCGACTCGACCGGTCACCTGCGGCCAGTCGCGGAGCTGCGAAAGATGTTTCAGTCGGCCGGCTACGTGCCCGGACATCAGCTGGTCGTGTATTGCACCGTGGGGATGCGGGCGAGTCATCTCTATTTTGTGGGGCGGGTGCTGGGGTACAACCCGCGGATTTACATCGGCTCAATGAACGACTGGACTGGAACCGCGTCGCGTCCAGTCACCCGCTCCGCGGTGCCGTGACCATGATGTCCCTGGCGCCATCAGTTCCCGTTGGTGACGGCAATGACTCGGCCGGGTGGCGGCATCTCGTCGCCGGGGCCGGGCTCGAAGTGCCGGTGCTGGGCGGTGGTGGCCTTCCATTCATCAACTTCGACAATGCCGCAAGCACGCCACCTTTGCTTGCCGTGATGGATGCGGTCAATCGTCTCGCGCCCTGGTATTCCAATGTGCATCGCGGCACGGGATTCAAATCGCGGCTTTCATCATGGGCCTTTGACCAGGCTCGAGAGAAGGTGGGAGCGTTTGTCGGCGCGGATCCCGTACGGCAGGTTGTGCTCTTCACCAGGAACACGACGGAGGGTCTCAACCATCTCGCGCGACGGTTTCAGTTCGATGGAGGTCAAGTCGTCATTACCACCGGAATGGAGCATCATTCCAATGACCTGCCCTGGCGCCATGTCGCCCCCGTCATTCACTGCGGTATCGATCAGCATGGTGGCGTTGATGAGTCGCAGCTCCGGTGGCACCTGGACCAGCACCGGGGCAGGGTCGCCGTTCTTGCCGTGAGTGGTGCGTCCAACGTGACCGGTCGCATGAACCCGGTACATCGCTGGGCGCGATGGGTACACGAGGCCGGCGGAATGATCGTCGTCGATGGGGCGCAGCTGGTGCCGCATCGCCCGGTGGATGTGCGGTCGCCAGATGATCCCGAGCATCTCGACTTCCTGGTATTCTCCGGTCACAAGCTGTACGCGCCGTTCGGCGCCGGCGTCGTGGTCGGCCCGGCCGAGTTTTTTACCCTGGGAGAACCGGCGGAGGTGGGCGGCGGCACGGTTGATATGGTCAGCCTCGACCAGGTTACCTGGACCGGCCTCCCGGATCGCGAAGAAGCGGGCACCCCCTGTGTGATTGGAGCGGTGGCTCTTGCGGCGTCAATCGATGAAGTCTGCCGTTTGGGATGGAGTGCGCTGGTGGATCATGAACGCGAGCTCACCAGCCGGGCGCTCGAGGGAATGGAACGGATTCCCGGTATCGAAATCTACGGCCACCCGGTGCCGGGTGACCGGATCGGCGTGATCGCGTTCAATGTCGAGGGGTTGTCCCATGCGCTGGTCGCATCGATCCTGAGCCACGAGTGGGGCATTGGCGTTCGCAGCGGATGCTTCTGTGCCCATCCTTACGTGAAGTCGCTCCTCGGCATCGGTCGGGAGGAGATAGCCGCCCTCGAGGAGCGAATGTCCAACGGGTTACGCAGCAGGATCCCCGGGGCGGTGCGGGTCAGCCTGGGACTTTACAATACGGGGGAAGAATTGGATCGCCTGTTTCGGGGGCTCGGTGCCATCGTGCGCGGGCTTTATGACCGCCGTTATGTCGAAGACCCGACGAGTGGTGAGTTCCAGCATCCCGAGTGGCAACCGGACTTTGCCGGAGCATTGGCAGCCGGGCACCTGTAGGCAAACGACGGCGC
>JBDTQP010000142.1:0-7774 GCA_039932125.1 Gemmatimonadota bacterium | reverse complement strand
CGCCGGAGAAAACCGGGTGATGACTAGGCCGCCGGGTGCGGGGTCAGCTCGATGACGCTCACCGAAGTCATACGGACCTACCTTCAGATAAAGGATCCAGCGGAGTTAATTCCCGCTCCCCTCACGGGAGCGGGGATTCGCCTGGAGCAGGTTCGTCATTGCCCCGCGTCATTTCACCGATTCCTCTACCGCGAGGTCGGGCGGAACTACCACTGGCGAGACCGGTTAACGTGGAGCGACAATCGGATCCTTGAGTACCTGGAGGACCCGCACATCGCGCTCTTTGTTCTGTACCGCGAGGGAGCACCCGCCGGCTACTTCGAGCTCCGAGCGAACGACGATGGAAGCCGGGAAATCACCTACTTCGGGCTGCTGCCGGAATTCCTTGGACAGGGCCTCGGAAAACAATTACTGAGCGCCGCCGTGGAGATGGCATGGAGCCACGGCGCGAATCGCGTGTGGCTCCACACCTGCACGCTGGACGATCCGGCCGCTATGCCCAACTATGTCAAGAGAGGCTTCAAGCCGTTCCGCGAGGAACGGTACACGACCGAGCTCTAGTTCCGGGTTGCCTCCCACCAGCACTCCCACTTTCCTGGCCGACTCATGAACCAAGGCTTCACCTCCCGCGCGGCACTCGTGACCGGCGCTTCGAGCGGAATCGGGCGAGAGTTCGCCGAGCTCCTCGCGCGCGATCGCAACGACCTGGTGATGGTATCTCGTTCGGCAGCGAAGCTCGAGGAAGTCGGTCGTGAGCTGAGGGGCCGGTACAAGGTGGCTGTTGAGGTCTTCCCTGCGGACCTCGCCGATGCCCGCACTCCTCAACAGATCATGAGTCATCTCACTAATCGCGGCATACTGGTCCATACTCTGGTCAACAGTGCAGGCGCAGGCAGGCTCGGTGAGTTCATGAAGAGTGATCCTCACGACAACGGGCGCATGATTCAGCTGAACGTAACCGCCGTCACCATGCTGTCTCAGCTTTTCGGGCAAACGATGGTAAAGCATGGCGGGGGCAAAATCCTCAACGTTGCGTCAACGGCGGCATTCCAGGCGGGCCCGCTCATGGCGGTGTACTATGCCAGCAAGGCATATGTTCTGTCGTTCTCCGAAGCGCTGGCTGCTGAGCTTCGAGGAAGCGGAGTGACCGTCACCGTGCTGTGTCCCGGCCCTACGCGTTCCGGCTTTCAGGCAGCGGCTGGATTACACCACCCATCAGATCGCGCCCCCTCCATGAGCTCGGCCGACGTCGCGGCGATTGGATACCAGGGGATGCTTCGGGGGCAGCGGCTCGTGATTCCGGGCCTGGGAAACAAGGCGCTTGTCCAGGCGACCCGTTTGATCCCACGGAAATTGGCGAGCAGTGTCGTTCACCGGGTGCAGCGATCAAGGATGAAGGATTAGTCCTTCGCCACTCCTGGACGAAGTCGCTGAATCGCGGCGATCCCAAGCGCCGGCCCAATGGCGAGCACAGCAAAGGACCATCGCCAGCCAATGGCACCCGCAAGTAAGGGCACCAGTTGGATGGTCACCATGGTCAACAGAAATCCAAGCGACGTCTGAATAGTGAGGGCCGTCCCCACGGCATGCGCGGGTGTCACCTCGGTTATCAAGGCGCTGAACTGAGCGGAGTCAGCGACGATAAAGAATCCCCAGAGCATCGTCATCGGCAGCAACACCCACATGCTCGAGCCGAACGCCAGCCCGATCGTGACCGAGAGAATTCCCGAGACAGCCATAGAGACAGTCACCACCCGCTCATAGCCCCATCGTCCCGCCAGCCATCCGCCCCAGACACATCCCGCGCCACCCGCAGCGATACTGAGGAAAGCAGCCACGTCCACGAATCGAGCTGACTCCGGCGATCCGTGGCTCGTCGTGCTCGCGAGCAGGAAGGCGGGAATCCACGTCCACATCGCGTAGAGTTCCCACATATGCCCCAGATATCCGGCGGTCGCGAGCCGCGTTGGCCTGTGGCGAAGCACGGTTGCCGCCAGGCCCCAGGAAAATGTGCGGCGGGGAAAGGGGAATGGCCCCTCATGGAAGCCGAACAGGACGATCATCGCGGCCCCGAGCGCGCCCGTGGAAGCAACCAGGAGAACCTCGGCGGCCCCGAGGTCGAAGGCTTTCACCAGGTAAGGAGTCGCCTTGCCGATGGTCAGAGCGGCCACGAGAATACCGATCGCCAGGCCCCGGCGCGCCTGGAACCACGTTGCCGTCATCTTCATGGCCGGCGGGTACACGCCAGCCAGGAAAAACCCGGTGAGCAGCCGGAGCGCGAGCGCGCCCCCATACGCCGGGACCACGAGAAGAGCGGCATTGGCAATCGCAGCGAGAAAAGCCGCGATTGCAAAAAATATTCTGGAGGGAAGAACGTCTGCCAGGTTGAGCACTGCTGCCGTTGCTGTGCCGAGCACGAAACCAACCTGCACCACGGCAGTGAGCCAGCCACTCTGCGAAGCGGTGAGACCCCACTGCTGGCGAAGCTCCGGTGCGACGGCATTCGCTCCGAACCAGAGGGACATGCCGAGAAATTCGGCGATGGCGAGCACCGCGAGCATCCGCCACGGATTGCGTGGGGTACCCTGGTCAGCCACGCTCATGGGCTAGCGATCTGCTTCGGCCTGGGCCGCGGCCCAGCGTTCGAATGCACCTTCAAGCGCGCTACGCGCCGTCTCCAGCTCGCGGCCAAGCTGAGTGGCCCGGCGGTTTCCATCCGGACGGGTGTACAGCTCCGGGTCTTCCAGCGCTCGAGTGAGGGTAGTGACCGCTGATTCGAGTTCAGCCACCTGGGCCTCCGCTTCTTCCAGTTTCCGCCGTGCCGATTTCTTCGCCGGCTGATCGTCGGACCGGCTGGACGAGCGAGTCCGTTGCTTCTCCTGAACTCGACGCTTCGATTCTTCTTCGGCCGCGGCGACTGTTGCCGCGTGGGCCCGCTCGGCGCTTACCAGCTCCCACTCCGCAAAGCCTCCCTCGAATCCCGTAATATGGGTTTCGTGCAGAACCCACATACGGGTAGACAGCGCCCGCAGTAGCGCGCGATCATGACTGACAAGTAGCACCGTGCCATCGTAGTCATCGATGGCGTCTTCCAGCGCTTCGATGGATTCGACATCAAGGTGGTTGGTGGGCTCATCGAAGATGAGCAGGTTGGCTCCCGACAGCATCAACATCGCGAGGGCAACGCGTGCGCGTTCGCCACCGGAGAGGGTGCCGCCTTTCCTGAGGACGGTGTCCCCGGAAAACCCGAAGCGGCCGAGATGCCCCTGCACCTGGCCGCGGTTCCACTGGGGACGCAGGTCGTCGATGATCTCGTAGATGGTGCGATCGGCCGGCACCTGTGCCAGGTCCTGCCGGTAATACGCAACCGAAACAGAATTTCCGAGGCGCAGCTCCCCGCTATCGGTATCACGCTCATCGAGCAATGTGCGAAGCAGGGTCGACTTTCCAGCCCCGTTCGGGCCGATGAGGCTGACCACTTCGCCCCGCTCCACTCGAGTTGAGAAGTTCTGGATCAGGGTTCGATCGCCGATACGAATAGTCGCCTTATCAGCAACGATTACCTGATCGCCACCCCGCTGGTTGATCTCCAGCCGCAGAGACATGACCGCCCCTTCACCGGGAGGCGGACTGAGCCGCGCGACACGATCGAGCCTTCTCCGGCGACCCTTGGCCTGCTTGCTGTTTCCACCGGCGATATTGCGCCGAATGAAGTCTTCTTCCGAGGCTATGGCACCGCGTTGCTTCTCATACGCCCGCTGCTGGCTCATGCGGCGCTCGGTGCGTTGCCGGACAAACTCCTCGTACGTCCCGCTGTAGGAGGTCGTGGTCCGGTCTTCCACATGCAGCACGTGGTCCACAACCTCCTGGAGAAAGGCGCGGTCGTGGCTGATCAGGAGGATGGTCGCTTCTATACTGCCGAGATATTCCTCCAGCCAGGCGGTGGTTTCGAGATCCAGGTGATTGGTTGGTTCGTCGAGCAGCAGCACGTCGGCTGGCGCAACGAGTTGACGGGCCAGGCCGAGGCGTCCTCGCTCGCCCCCACTCAACGTCTCGATGTTCCGCTCACGGGCAATGTCCGGATCAAACCCGAGACCGTGAAGCACGGCATCGACCCGCGGGGCAATGGTATATCCTCCCTCCCGCTCAAACCGCTCGAAATCCCGGTCATACCGCGCAAGAGCTGCTGGCGATGCGTCATGTGCGAGCGCCACTCCCTGTTCGGCAAGGGAGCGCTCCAGCGCCAGGAGATCAGCGAAGGGTCCGGCCGCCGCTTCCCAGACAGTTTTCGCCTGATCGAAATCACGATGCTGATCAAGAACCGTGATCCGAAGTCCGGATTCCCGGATTACCTGTCCCCGGGAAGGCTCGAGCGCTCCGGTCATCAGGTTGAATATTGTCGTTTTTCCGGAACCGTTTCGTCCCACGATCCCCCAACGCTGACGGCGCTCAACGCCGAACGTCACATTTTCGAGCAGGCGGGTGGCACCGAATTCGACGAAGACCGCGCTTAACGCTAGTTGTGGCATGTTGCGCCCGAAGACAACGAAATGACGGCCAGCGCCCGTACTGAAAGTTCAACCATCTATTTACCCGTCCACTCCTTCCATGTACCCTCGGCATCACCAATGGTAAGCGCGTTCTGATTTCGCACGAGCGGGATCCGGAGAAGACCCGGTTCATCCGCGAGTTTCTCCAGCCAGCGCTCCTCGGAAAAACGTGCCGGTCCAAGACCCAGGTCAGCAAAGCGACGGGAGCTTCGGTCCACCAGCGCCTCAACCCCGAACTTCTGGGCAAATCGCTTGAGTTCACCGACGGAAGCCGCGCGCTCAGCCAGGTCCACGAAATGGACCTTCAGCCTTCGTTCGGCGAAGAAGCGAAGAGCCTTACGCGTGTCAGAGCTCTTCCTGGTTCCGAACACCTGTATCTGGAGCGCCCCGTGCGTGGACAAGTGGTTCGCCCCGGTGTGAGTTGAGAGGAGCCAAGATAATGAGTCGGCCGGTTTCGCAGGCGGCCGCCACAATCTGGTGGGAGCACAGCTGGCCCGGGAACCAGGGCCTTCCACCCTGGATGACCAATTCGGGTCCGCGATAATCGGCTGTGCAAGTCTGCTGGGAGGGCGCATCTCCTGCCCGGTCGTCTTTAACCGGAGCACAATCATGTTACGCGCACCACTCTTCGCCGCGACTCTCGCGGCCGGGCTCGCTGTTCCACTGTTCGCGCAGGGTTGGGTAGACATGGAACATCGGCCAGGAATTGCAGTCAACGCTGCAATCCTTCGCACGAGCTCCCAGGTACGCATCCAGATCGATGGCCGGATTGCCCGGGTGGAAGTCGAGGAACAGTTCCGCAACAGCGGCGGCGCCGTCGCGGAGGGCACCTACCTCTACCCCATGCCCGGCGAGGCGGTGTTCACCGACTTCTCCCTCTGGATGGGGGAACAGGAGGTGCGCGGTGAGATGATGCAGGCTGAGCAGGCGCGCGGGGTGTATGAAGAAATCGTGCGGCGCCTCAAAGACCCCGCCCTGCTGACACTGGAAGGCCACGGCCTTATCCGGGCCAGAGTGTTTCCCATTCAACCGGGTGAAACCCGGAAAGTGGTTCTCCGCTACACCCAGATGCTCGATCGATCCGGTGACGCGCTTCGGCTACGGTACTCGATCGGAAATCGCGGGAGAGAAGTTCCGCACAGTCGAGGTGATAATGGTGGTGTACGCTCGGATGTGTTTGGGTTCCGTGTCGCCCTGCCGTCTAACGCGGACCTGGGGACCCCGTACTCCCCCACACATCAGATCACCACTCGCAAGGTGGGCGGCCGGACAGTAGTGACGCTCGATCCCGATGCATCGGGGGATGTTGAGCTGTTCATCCCCATGCGCCGCGGCCTGGTAGGGACCAGTCTCATTACCCATGCCCCCGGAAGCGAGAACGGATTCTTCATGCTGCTGCTGGCGCCGCCTGAGAGCGAAGAAGGCGAGGTCCAGCCGCGCGACCTGTCGCTCGTTGTTGACGTCTCCGGCTCGATGTCAGGCGACAAGATCGAGCAGGCCCGCGCCGCCATCCGTCAGGCGCTTGGAACCCTGAGCTCCAACGATCGTTTTCGCCTGATCGCCTTTTCGTCTACCGTTAGAAACTTTCGCGCCGGTTTTGTTCCAGCTACTGCGGCGAATGTGGCGGCGGCCCGGGGCTTCGCGGACAATCTTGTCGCCAATGGAGGCACCAACATCGCGGGCGCGCTCGATGCCGTATTGGATCGCCCAACCGATTCGGAGCGTCTCCCGATCATCATCTTCCTGACGGATGGAATACCCTCTGTCGGCGAACAGGCCCCTGACCGAATTGCCCAGGCCGCGGCAGACAGGATTGGAAGGAATCGCATCTTTACCTTCGGCGTCGGACACGACGTGAACACCTACCTGCTCGATCGTCTCTCGCATGAGGGTCACGGCAGCGCCGCTTATGTGGCTCCCGATGCCGATGTCGAAATCGCGGTCGGCTCTCTTGTTTCCAAGATCCAGCACCCGGCGCTGGTGAACCTGCATATCGTGTCGACCCCCGTGCGGCTGGCGCAAACCTACCCCGCCGAGCTGCCGGATCTGTTCTTTGGTGAAGAACTGGTTGTCTTTGGCCGGTACCGGAGTGAAGGCCACGGCGCGATCGTGATCGAAGGCGAGAGGAATGGCCGCAAGGAGCGTTTCACTGTCCAGTCGAGCTTTCCGGCCAGCGAGGATCACAACGATTTTATCCCGAAGCTGTGGGCGTCGCGAAGAATCGGTGAGTTGACTCGGCAGATTCGCATCGAGGGGGCTTCATCGGATCTTGTCCGCCAGGTTCGCGAACTGGGCCTCACATACGGAATCCTCACTGAATACACATCCTATCTGGTCCAGGAGCCGGCGAGCGAAGGACCGATGGTCGGGGCCCCTCGCGACGAAGTCAGCAGCCGGGGGCAGAACGGGAATGGAGCTCCATCGACACCAGGCAGCCGAATTGATGCGAGCCCTCAATATATTGATGGTATCACCGTGAAGTCGGGCTCGGGTGGTACCAGCATGGCCGCGCCCGCGCCGAGCGCGCAAACCGGTACGACGTCCTTTGAGAGTGCCGACGCCAGTTCGAAAATGGCAGCGGCGGGATCACTAAGCGACGCTAATCGAATCGCCGAACGCCGGGTACGCCAGCTTTCTGGCGGCAATGAGAACGGCCAGGTACGCCGGGTGGGCAGTAAACTTTTCCGCCAGAGCAGTGGCACCTGGATAGACCTTGCCCAAATTGACAGCCTTCCTGTAACCGAAGTGGCTGCGTACAGCGAGGCGTACTTCGCGCTTGCCAGGGCACTTCCGGAAATCAACGAATACCTGAGCATTGGAAATGATGTTCTGCTTGCCGGCAAATCGGGAAGTATCAGGATCCATGCGGCAGGAGCTCGCACCTGGCAGCCGGGCCAGCTCACTCGTCTTGTGCGCGCGTACCGGGGGCAATGACCTTCGATCTGACTGAACTGTATCGCGACTATTACGCGTCGCTGGTCCGGATGGTGTATCGCCGGACCGGCGATCGCGACCGCGCGGAAGATATTGCCCAGGAAACTTTCTCCAGGGCAATCACCGCTCCCCCGGACAATCCTCGACCGTGGCTTTTCGCCGTGGCGCTCAACCTCATTCGAGAAGATGGGCGGCGATTCGTCCGCCAGGGACGTCGCCTCCAGCTTCTCAAAGCTGAGTCTCCTGATTCAGCCCCCATGCCGGATGGTGAGTTCGACCGTGCTGAACGA
>JBDTQP010000141.1:0-7801 GCA_039932125.1 Gemmatimonadota bacterium | reverse complement strand
CTGGTTCCGCATCTCCTCAACGTTCTTATCGAACGCTGGAAGCTGTTCTTTGGTCAGAATGGTCCGAAGGTCTACCGTGCGCTTCTGCATCAAAGTCCGGCGCCGGGCCATGGTGGCCGAGTCGGGCTGAGTCCCGGGAGTGTTGGGTCCCATCTCCGATTTGTAGTGCGCCATGATTGAATCCACCCTGGTCTTCTGGGCGGGAGTAAGAGTTACATCCTTGAACATCGTCTGAATCCGGCGTTCATCCGGCGAACCATTCGCCTGCCCGGACCCCTGGGCATGGACGGACGAAACCGAGAGTAGGGCCAGGACCAGGGGGAATATTGCAGTCCGCAGCTTCATGGATCAGCTCCTTGGGGAAAGTGTCGAACCGTCTATACGCCTGAACGTCAGGATCCGTTGGCCGCGCATTCCACTGACCTGTGGCCGCTGGACCCTCCGATTACATTCTTGCCACTCGACGTCAACGCGTTGAAAATAGGTAGCCAGCGACCGGTGACAAGGATCTGCTTCTCGAGAATCGGTCGGCAGGCCGGGTCCCATTGACTCTTGCGCGTTCACCATTACAGGTGGCTGATTCTTCGCAGCCAGGAGCACTCCATGATGGCTGTTCGTCGGGCAGCACCGCTTCTCCTGATGACACTTCTTGGCATCGGATGCGAGCGACAAACCGCAGCCGGAGCAGCTGCCGACACAACGGCCGTGCGCCAGGAACTGGAACAGGTCCTTACAACCCACTATGCGGCTTTCGAGCAGGGTGATGTGGCCCGGTGGTCTGACCTCATGATCGACAGCGTCTTTCTCTCCGCGGCGGATCCTACCCCGTCGCTATACACCCGGGAGGCAGTCCGGGAAAAAATGGAACGGGAGTTCGGCCCTGCCCGGGCCGCGGGGATAACGCTGAGCATCCGTCCGGAGTCACATGAAATATGGGTCAGCAATGATGGGCGAAGCGCCGCGAGCACGTATGAGCTGAATTATGTCAGCACCTACCGCAATCGGGAGTACCCCGTAAAACTTCGCTCATCCATTCTCTTTGAGAGAGACAGCACAGTGTGGAAGATTGCGGCGGCGCAGTACTCACGGCCCCTGGCAAAGGATACGCTTTTCATGGCTGTCATGAACGGGCGAATTCCTTCGGCACTGCCGGCTGATGGCTCGGTGTCATCGGCCGCGGGTGAAGTGGCGGATCAGTTTCGCCGCGACGTGGCTGATGTTTCGAAAGCGGCGCTGGCTTCGAACGTGGTCGTTGTGATGCCAGAGGGCGCGGCAGTCGGGGCCACTGCGGCTCGCATGGCCCTGCTAGAGTGGCTCGGCCGGCCGGGCAATGCGACGGTGGCAAGCGGAATCCGGTCCGACCTCACCCCATCCCATAACACCGGGTACGTCGCGTGCACGTTGAACGTGCCAATCTATGCGGGGCCCGAGAGTGGCATCGCGCCAATTCGGGCACTGGTCATCTATCACCTGAAAGGGAAGCAGTGGGAGATAATCCAGGCTCACTTCTCGGTTGGTCTTCCCAGCAGGATTTCCTGAAGGCTACTCCGTGCTGAGGCCAGAGCCAAAGGCGTAGTGGACTCCGGCACGAGCTAACAACTCCAGGACGAGCCGGACCGGGAGACCCATCACGCCGAAGAAATCCCCCTCGACGCGTACAACCAGCGCCGCTCCATATCCCTGGATCCCGTACGCCCCCGCTTTGTCCATCGGCTCGCCGGTAGCGATATAAGCCTGAAGCTCTTTGTCGGTCGCCGCGCGAAAGGTCACCCGGGTTCTGTCGGTGAGCACCTCGACCCCCAGGGCGCTCCTGAGCGCCACGGAAGTGATCACTTCATGAGTTCTCCCCTGTAGCCGCCGCAGGATGACGAGCGCCTCATCAGCGTCCGCCGGTTTTTCGAGGATCATGCCATCGAGCACCACAATCGTGTCGGCGCCAAGCACCAGATCGCCTGGGACGCTGGTCGCTTTCTCCCTGGCCAGGCGGGAGGAGTACGCCACCGGATCTTCATCGGGACGCACCTCCTCGGGAATATGCGAGGGCTGTACGAGGACGCTGATGCCGAGCATATCCAGCAGCTGACGGCGGCGAGGCGAAGCGGAAGCCAGAAGCAGAGTCGTCATCGTGAGCGCTCGAGCACCAGCGTGACCGGGCCATTGTTGCTGAGATCCACCTTCATCATCGCTCCGAAGATGCCCGTCGCCACTGTAAGGCCGGTGGCCCGAAGCGCCGCGATGAAATGCTCATAGAGAGGGATTGCCACCTCGGGGCGAGCCGCCTCCACAAACGAGGGACGGCGTCCCTTTCCGGCATCTCCGTAAAGAGTGAACTGGGAAACCACGAGGCAGGCTCCCCCGATGTCGCCGAGGGCAAGATTCATTTTTCCCCCGGCATCTGAAAAGAGCCGAAGACCGGCAATTTTCTCAGCCATCCAGTCGGCACGCGCCGGCGTATCATCGTGAGTGAAGCCCACGAGGATGCAATACCCGGCCTCGATGGCACCGACGACGCTGCCGTCAATCGAGACCGACGCGTGATGAACTCGCTGGAGAACGATCCGCACGCAGAAACTCCGGATCAGAAGTTCGAGCAATCTAATCCGGAGCTGGTTGGAGACAGAAAAAAACGGCTAGCGTGTGGCGCTGCTCTCCGCTGTCGCCAGGTGCGGGACGCTCGGTGACGTGCTGAATGGCACATTCCACGAAAGCGCCGGGGCGCCAGTCGGCGTGACCAGCCAGCCTGGAGGCTTCAAGCCGAAGAGGCGCCAGTGACCGCTGACAAGCTTGGCCGTGGTGATGCCGAGAATCGCGCCCGCGGCCGTATCGCTGAACCAGTGGCGATTGTCATAGATACGGGAGAACGCGGTACCCGACGCAAGGGTGTACAGCGCGATCTTCACCGGCGTGTTGTGTATATCATCCGCCAGCGATGTAGCCACCGCAAAAGCCGCGGTCACATGCCCCGAAGGCATCGACCCTCGGGCCGTCAGGCCGGTCGAATCTTTCCGGCTGGAAAACGGGTGAAAGCTGAAGGCCCCCACACCTTCGTTTGGACGGGACCGCCCCAGGGTAATCTTGATAGTCTGCTCGACCAGCGCGGAAGCGGCCACGGAAACGACCAGACGGCGCCCGGCCCGGCGAATGGGAGCGCTGTTGACGATGTACCCTGTCGCGAGGACGCCCAGGCTGATCCCGGCGTAATAGATTGGCTCGCCCTGCTGACGAAAGCCGTTGGCAAGGTCGGTCAGCGTTCCGCCACGATGGCTTCGACGGTGCTTCTGTGAGGCACGTTGAAGTGGTTCGTCCAGCAGTGAGAGCACCGCCACTCCGCCGACGGCAAGCGCCGCATCGGTCAAGCGGATCTGGTGTGCCTCGCGCAGCACCTTGCGCTGCGCCCGCGCCTGGAGAGTGTCCACGATGGCAGAGTCGCGCGGGGTAGGCTTCTTCGTGGTATCGGGAACCTGCGCCAGGACAGGCGAGAGTTCCACGATGGCCAGGGCGGCGGTCAGGCCAGCGACCCGAATCAGCGAGCGGATGTGGTTGGGTGAAGCGATCACGGAGGTCCCCTCAACATGGTGATATGCAAAACCTACACACCGAATAACTCATCGCAAAGCGACGCCGCAGTGCGCTGGGTCACTGATCGTCAGCAAGGGCACTGGCGATGTGACGGGGCACCCAACTCTAAGGACCGGAGCACAAGCGCACGGTCCAAGGGGGGTAGATAGATTTCAGTATGTCCGAGACACGAAAGCAGCTGAGCCGATTCCCCTTGCATCATTACCTCCGATTCGCCAGGCGTTTCGCGCGGGAGGCCATGACACGCCGACCGGTCGAGCGGCCTATGGCAGAGACTGACCTGCGCCCGGAGCCGGCGACCTGGTCCAACTCGACGATCACCGCCGCGTGGCTCGGTCACTCCACGGTGCTTCTCAATTTTCTGGGAACCTGGATTCTGACCGACCCGGCTCTCGCCAGCCGGATTGGAATCCGCGTCGCCGGAGTCACCCTGGGGCCTCGACGCCTCAGCCGCCCCGCCCTGTCCCTCCGTGAGTTACCGCCGCTGGACCTGATTCTGATTTCGCACGCCCACATGGATCATCTGGACCTGGGAACGCTGAGACAGTTCCCCCGGCACACCCGGGTCATTACCCATCGTGGTGTCTCAGACCTGCTGCGACGGTTTCATCAGGTGGACGAACTCGCCTGGGGCGAACGGGTGGAACATGGCGGGGTTTCAATTGAAGGGATAGGGGCGCGACACTGGGGGGCCCGCACCATCACCGACCAGCAGCGTGGCTATGGCGGGTTTCTGCTGGAGAAAGCCGATCATCGAGTCCTGTTCGCGGGAGACACGGCATATACCACGGCTTACCGGGCACTCGCCTCTCGCAAACCGGATCTGGCCATTCTACCGATCGGCGCCTACGACCCATGGATTGCCAACCACGCGAGCCCGGAAGAGGCATGGTCCATGGCCCGTGATATGGCAGCCAAGTACGTCATGCCGGTTCATCACTCGACTTTCCGGTTAAGCCGTGAGCCGGTGGATGAACCGATGCGGCGACTGCTCGGCGCGGCAGGGAACGATTCATGGCGCGTCGTAGGCCGCACCATCGGAGATACCTTCGCGCTGCCGATCCAGGCTTCTGACCGGCTGGAATGAAGAAAGGTGGAGAGTCAGGCACCTCTCCACCTTTGCGGCAGTCAGCCTGGCCGGACCTATTCGACGGTAACCGACTTCGCGAGGTTCCTGGGCTGATCGACATTGCACCCGCGAAGAACGGCCACGTAGTAGGAGAACAGCTGCAGGGGGATGCTGGTCAGAATCGGCGTCAGCAGGTCGGTGGTGACGGGAATCGTAAAGGTGGCATCGGCCAGCCGCTCGATTTCACTGTCGTCCTCGTTGATGATCGCAATCACCTGACCGCCCCGTGCTTTCACCTCTTCCACGTTCGACACAATCTTGCTGTGGACGGCATCTTTCGGTGCAATGAAAACCACCGGCATGTTTTCGTCGATCAGCGCAATGGGGCCATGCTTCATCTCGGCGGCGGGATAGCCTTCCGCGTGGATGTAGGATATTTCCTTGAGTTTGAGCGCGCCTTCCAGTGCGACCGGGAAGTTCACCCCGCGGCCGAGATACAGAACGTTGTTGGCTTTCCAGTATCGCTGGGCCAGCGCTTCCACCTCCGATGAACGCTCGAGCGTCTGCTGGATCAGATCAGGAAGGGCCTGCAGGCTCTTAATGAACTGGCGGCCCTGCAGGATGCTCAGGTGCCTGAGCCGAGCAAACCGGAGGGTAATAAGGGCCAGGGCGGCAACCTGGCTGGTAAACGCCTTGGTGCTGGCGACGCCGACCTCAGGCCCGGCATGCAGGTAGATACCACCATCCACCTCGCGCGCGATCGTGGAGCCCACGACATTCACGATTCCCAGCGTGCGAGCGCCCCGCCGCTTGGCTTCGCGGATCGCGGCGAGCGTATCGGCCGTCTCCCCAGACTGCGAGATGCCGATCACCAGCGTCCGCTCGTCAACCACCGGGTTCCGGTAGCGGAATTCGGACGCATATTCGACCTCGACCGGAATCCGGGCCAGCTCCTCCATCATGTACTCGCCGATCAGTGCCGAGTGCCAGGACGTGCCGCAGGCCGTGATGATGATTCGGTCGATCTTCTTGATGTCTTCGTCGGAAAGATTGATACCCGACACCCGGGCCGTGCCTTCTTCTTCGAGCAGGTGACCGCGCAGCGTGTTCTGCACGCTTTCGGGCTGCTCGCAAATCTCCTTGAGCATGAAATGGGAAAACCCGCCCCGCTCGATAGTCGCGAGGTCCCATTCGATCTGGTTTACCGGCTTTTCGATCCGGGTGGCGCTGAGATCCCGCACATGGTAACCATCGCGGGTGAGAACGACCATTTCGCCGTCGTCGAGGTACACGACGGAGCGGGTATGCTCCAGGACGGCGGAAGCATCGGAAGCAACGAAGTATTCGCCTTCGCCGACGCCCACGAGCAGGGGCGAGCCGTTACGCGCCGCCACAACCACGTCCGGTTCATCGGAGGTTATGACGGCAATTCCATACGCCCCGTCCACGTCCCTGAGTGCCGCCGCAACAGCTTCTTCGAGATTCCCGCTGTACAACTCCCCGACCAGGTGGGCGAGCACTTCGGTGTCAGTCTCGGACTTGAAGGTGTGGCCACGAAGTTCCAGCGCGGTGCGGATCGCCCGGGAATTTTCGATGATCCCGTTATGGATGAGGGCGATTTTTCCAGACTGGTCGGTGTGGGGATGCGCGTTCGTCGTGGTGGGAGCGCCGTGCGTGGCCCAGCGTGTGTGCCCGATACCAAGCGTGCCTTCCGGGTTTTTCCCATCCAGCTGCTGCTCGAGAGCGGAAAGCTTTCCAGCACACTTGACGATCGTGAGGCCGCCGTTGACAATCGCAAGGCCCGCGGAGTCGTAACCGCGATACTCCATACGGCGCAAACCGTCCATCAGAAGCGTGGCGGCCTGGCGAGGTCCGACGTATCCGACAATCCCGCACATCGGTCACAATCCTAGGCTAAGAGTTGCTGACAAATCGCCACGAGGTGATCGGCATCTTCCCTGGTCGGTGCTTCGGCTATGAACCGGATGATCGGTTCGGTGCCGGAAGGCCGGAGGTGGACCCAGCGATCTCGCCAGGCCAGTCGAAGGCCGTCGCTCTCGTCGGCATGCGCATCAGGAAATTTCGCCTTGAGCGCTCGGTATATCGGTTGTAAGTCTTTACCCCTCGGTCCTTTAGCCTTGACGATCTGGTACCTGGGCGCCGCAGCCACGAGCGCCGAAACTGACCGCTGGGTTTTCGCGAGAAGATGCAATATTAACGCCACCCCTACCGGTGCATCGCGTCCGACATGGAGCGAAGGCAGGATGACGCCACCGTTGCCTTCACCGCCAATGAGTGCCGCCGAATCCACGATGACTCTCGCCACGTTCGCTTCGCCCACCGGCGCCCTGATGAACGTTCCGCCGGCCTGCCGCGCCGCGTCTTCCACAACAAGGCTGGTGGAAAGATTGGCAACGACCGTACACGTGTCGTTGCGTCCCTTCCCCACGGGATCACCCAGGACGGCTCGCACCGCGAAGGCCAGGGTATAGTCCTCACCGATTGGCCGGCCCTGCTCATCCACGATCGCGAGACGATCAACATCTGGATCAACCGCGAAGCCGATAACCGCGCCGCTTTCTTTGACCGCCCGGCTCAACTCCCCGAGGTTTTCGGGAAGCGGTTCCGGGGCCCGGGGAAACAGCCCGTCGGTCTCCAGATTGATTCCGGTTATCCGGCAGCCCAGCCGCTCAAGCAGCAACGGCATCGTGGTTCCCCCGGCTCCCCGCACGCAGTCAAGAGCCACGTGGAAATTTCGTTCTCGAATGGCCGGAACGTCGATCATCGGAAGCGCCAGGACCGCATCGAGATGGCGGGCGATGGCCTCGCTGTCTTCGATGATCCCGCCGACGGTATCCCAGCCGGCGCGCGATGGACCCACCGTCGCCAGCTCCCGCACCCTGGCACCCGATTCACCATCCAGAAAAATCCCGTCAGGTCCCACGAACTTGAGCGCGTTCCACTCGATGGGATTGTGACTCGCCGTGAGAATGAGGCCAGCACCGGCATGGTGGTGCTCCACCGCGAGCTGGACTGTTGGTGTGGGAACCATGCCCACATCGATGACATCACACCCGACCGACATGAGGCCCGCGGACGCCGCGCGCATGAACATCGGTCCACTGGTCCGCGCATCGCGCCCCAGCACCACAC
>JBDTQP010000140.1:0-7826 GCA_039932125.1 Gemmatimonadota bacterium | reverse complement strand
TTGGTGGCTGGCTGGTAGACTACAACAACACGGAAGCGACCGTGCTCGCGGCGGTCTCGGACCCACTGCCTATGATCGCCAGCGACGGCATTCTTCACGATTCAATCGGCCATCCGCGCGTCGCCGGCGCCTTCGCGCGCGTGCTCGGCCACTATGTGCGGGAGGTGAAAGCGCTGTCGTTAATGGACGCCCTGCGGAAGATGACGATTGCACCGGCGCAGCGGATGGAGCACCGCGTCCCTTCCATGGTCAGGAAGGGGAGGCTACAGACAGGAGCCGATGCTGATATTGTACTGTTCGATCCGGAGAGCGTGATCGACCGTGCGACATATCGTGAACCGACCCTCCCGCCGGTGGGCATCCGCGATGTGCTCGTGAATGGGGTCATCGTGGTTCGCAACGGGGTGCTTGCAAAGGAAGCTCATCCAGGACTCCCGGTTCGTGCTCCCGTACAGTGAGTATTCAGCAATGCCGGCAGGATTCATTCCCCAAGCAGATACCTGCCGCTCGACCGGTGAATCGTCGGACGCCGAGCGGCGCGGTTTAGCCTGGACGCATGTCCGACGATCGACAACACCATAAACCGTACACGAGCCTCCGCCGCTGAGCCGGCGACCACCTGAGAAACTGGAAACTCTAATGACCTGTCGTCGATCTTCCCGGTGGCTGTTCACCATCCTGGCAGCAACGATCCTGCTGTCTACTTCTGCCCATGGTCAGCAACTCACAGCCTCGGAACGTGGCAGCATCGACAGTGCGGCAAAGGCAGTGCTCGCCGCGACCGGCGCTCCCAGTGCGTCGATCGCTGTCGTCCGCAATGGGGCGACCGTGTATGAACAAGCCTTTGGTGAGGGCCGCATCGGAACGCCGGCGACCACGGCCATGCGCTACGCCATTGGCTCCGTCAGCAAACAATTCACCGCAACCGCGATCCTTCTGCTCGTAGAGGAGGGCAAGCTGTCGCTGGATGACAAGGTCGCGCGCTGGTTTCCGGCGCTGACCCGCGCCGGCGATGTCACCGTGCGAGAATTGCTTTCCATGACTTCAGGATACCAGGACTACTGGCCCCAGGACTACGTCTTCACCGCAATGCAGTCACCAACCACCGCCAAAGCCATCATGGACCATTGGGCCGCGCAGCCACTCGATTTCGAGCCCGGCAGCACCTGGCAATACAGCAATACGAACTACGTGATAGCCGCCGCGATCGTAGAAAAGGTCGCGGGCATGCCGTTCATGGATTTCCTGCGGCAGCGGATCTTTACGCCGTTAGGCATGACGACCGTCGCTGACTTCGACGCCGGTCCGCTCACCTCGAGTGATGCCGGCGCATATCTCCGCAATGGGCTGGGTCCGTTCAGGGACGCCCCCAAGGAAGCACCGCGCTGGCTCTTCGGCGCGGGACAACTCGCCATGACGGCGCACGACCTGGCGGCTTGGGATATTGCGATGATTACTCAGTCGGTGATGAAGCCGGCCTCGTACCGGGCACAGCAGCTGAACTTCCTGCTAACCAATGGGACCTCGACGGGCTATGGACTGGGTATCAACGCGGGCATGGCCGGGAGCCGGCGCCGGCTCTCCCACGGTGGGGCAGTGTCCGGTTACACCACGACAAACCTGGTGTACCCCGATGACAAGGCAGCCATCGTGGTTTTCACCAACATCTATCCCGGCGGGGGCGGGGCCTCCGGACAAATCGCGTCCCGCGTCGCGTCCATCATTTTCGCCAAGCAGGATACGGCGGATGCCTCCGCGCTGAAGATCGCTCGGCAGGTGTATGACGGCCTTTCGGAGGGTACCATCAACCGGGACCTCTTCACGCCCGATGCGAACGACTACTTCACGGCCGAGGTAGTTGCCGATTATGCGGCAAGCCTGAAGCGCCTGGGCGAGCCCTCCGAGTTTTCCGCTACGGGGAGTTCGATCCGCGGAGGTCTTCGCATTCGTGGATTTCGCATCCGTGCGGGTGAGGTCACCATGGTCCTCACGATGATGACCAGACCTGATGGTCATATCGAGCAATATATTGTTGAAGATTAGTGCCGCAGGCCAGGAAGCCACGGGCAGATCGGGGACGACTCAGGACGATGAAATGATCATGGCCGGGGCTGCATCTTGTATTTCAGAAGCGACCAATGCTTCTCACCCCGGGCCGGACCAGACCACACGGTTAGCGCGTTCACTAGACAGACTCTGAGGCAACGTCAGATGCGATGCATACTCCTGACCTGTGCGCTTCTCATGACTACGACCAGTATTCCTGCTTTCGCGCAGGATACTGGCTCGAAGCCGGAGATACTTGCTGCTGTGCAAAAACTCTTTGACGGGATGCGCGCCCGGGATACCGCGTCGATCAGCGCTGTCCTGGATTCGAGTGCCCGCCTGGTGACGACGTACAATTCTAACGGTGTCGCCGACATGGATATCACCTCGGTGCCCGATTTCATTCGAATTATCTCGACCGCAGAGGCGGGTCAGCTGCTTGATGAACGCATTGGGACCCCGATCGTGGAAATACAGGACAACCTGGCCGTAGTGTGGGTGCCGTACCGATTCTATCTGGGAGCACGTTTCAGCCATTGCGGGGTGGATGCGTTTCAGCTGGCCCGAACGCCCTCAGGATGGAAAATTATCGCGCTTGCGGACACGCGTCGGATGCCGGCGGAGTGCGGATCGTAGAGGAACCAGCACGCTAACGGTGAGGAACCGGCCCAGAAATGTCAGGATAGTGGGTGATCCAGAGCTCGACCTCATCAGCGGTGGCGTGATCGAGTGACGCGTTTCGCTCACGGAGGTGGGCGATGATGCTTCGACGCGTTTCGATGGAATAGTTCTGACCCAGCTTGAACTTGGTATCGACCTGGTTCATGCTGATCCAGACCACGGCAAGGCGGCCATACCCGGCAGCAAACATCGGCTCATCCGGCTCGAGGCGGCGATGTCTTCCTTCAGGCTGGTTGCGCTGGATCAACCGCCCCAGGTGAGCGGCAAGATTCGAAATATCGTCAGACACCGTCGCCGACCCGCGAACACAGGCGAACCGGTAAAAGTTGTCTGCTTTCTGCGCGTTCTCCGGATCCTGCCAGTGCGAAGGGATGTACGATAGCACCTGGTCCACCTCGAAGAGGCAGGATGGCTGGCCTCGAAGACTCTTCGCCTGAACGTCTCCGCGGACGAGATGCAGCTCGATCTGGTTCTCGTGCAGGACATATGGGTATAGTCCAGCGAGCATCTCGCCGGACGAGCTTCGGGTGATGAGTCGCCCCATGCTCTGGGAACGAAAGAAGTCCTCCTCCGCCTCCCGGGTCGGAGCCCGGTAGTATGGATAGTCAATCATGCCGTAATGTAATCCGCGATCCCGTTGTGATGTGTCCAACCCTGAGCACCATATGGACGAGCCTGGATCCCACAGTCTATTCACCTACGAAGATCTCGCCGCAGGGCTTCGGCGCGGCGACTTTTCGCGCCTGGCACTGCTGTTCGAGTCGGCTCCGGACGCTGGATCACCGATAACGCAATGGTTACGGGAGGGACGATTCGACCACGATCGCGCCATGCTGAATGAGGTCGTGACCTGCGCCTGTTTTCTCGGCATTACGCCAATGGTGAGCTTTCTGATAGAGCATGGCGCAGACCCGGTCGCCGGCATCGGGACCGGCATGAACGGTCTCCACTGGGCGTCGAATCGCGGACAGCTGGACACGGTGCAATATCTTGTCACTCGCGACCTTTCACTCGAAGTTCGCAACAGCTACGGCGGGACCGTACTGGGTGGTACGGTATGGGCGTCAGTGCATGAGCCTAAACCAGAACACCCTGCGATCATTGAAGTACTGCTGATGGCCGGAGCTGATATTGCCAACGCGGAGTATCCGTCCGGGAACGCCGAGGTCGATCGCATACTCGAGCACCATGGAGCGAAGTGATCGTGTCCCCATCCTCTCACCACCCCCTGCAGCGTTACCGTCCATGAAGAGTCCTTCGGGAAGCAGCATCGCGCCAATGCTCTCCGTCCGCCGCGGTTCGGAGGCGCTCGCCTTCTATAAGAAAGCATTCGACACCGAGGAGCTGTTCAAGATCGAATCGGATGATGGAGCCGTTGTCGCTGAGCTTGGCATTGGCGGGGCTCGATTTTGGGTCGCCGATGAGTCACCCGAACATCTCAACTACAGTCCGGAATCGCTCAACGGTAGCACGACGCGCATGATCCTGGTGGTCGCCGATCCGGCAGCGGTGTACGCGAAGGCGGTCGCGGCCGGTGCTCGCGAGATTCACCCGGTGGGAGAATTGTACGGGTGGCTCATGGGTCGAGTGCAGGATCCATTCGGACACCACTGGGAAATCGGCAAACCGCTGCAAACAGGAATGGACGAGGTGACCGCGTGATAGACCGGCTAAGGGTACATTGCTGGACGTTGCTTCCGCAGTTCCGCGGGATTCTCCCTTCCGCCTTTCCCGCTTCACGGCAAATTGATGGCTACCCAGGCCGATGTCCGCAGGATCGCCCTCGCATTGCCCGGAGTGCAAGAGGGCGAAAATCGATTTGCCTTTTCCGTCCCGCACAAGGGCAAATTGAAAGGCTTCGTCTGGGTCTGGATGGAGCGCATTCAGCCGAAGAAGCCGCGCGTTGCACAACCGAAGGTCATTGCAGCCCGAGTCGCCAGCATGGTCGACAAGGATTTCCTGCTTTCGCTGGACCCGGAGAAGTTCTTCTCTGAGCCACATTACGACGGTTTCCCCGCTATCCTGATTCGCCTACCCGCAATTTCTGCGAGCGAGCTTCGGCCGATCATCACCGAGGCATGGCGTACCATGGCACCGACAGATCTCCAGCTCAAAAAGACAAAAGGCACGCCCCGGCCACCGGCAAAATCGAAACGAAAGAAATAGCGGCCTGGGTTTCTTCCTCTCCATGCCTGCCGGAATAAGGCGGTGTTGACTGCAATAGCCTTCAATGAGATCGTCTTTCCATGCAACGGATTCTCATCATCGGATCGGGAGGAAGTGGTAAGACCACTCTGGCCCGCCGGCTGGGGGACACGCTCAGTGTACCGGTCATTCACCTCGATTCGCATTTCTGGCGATCCGGATGGAATCCTACCCCTACTCCTGAGTGGCATGCCCGAGTGGAGCAGCTGGCCACGGGGGCATCATGGATAATGGATGGAAACTACGGCGGCACGCTCGACCTGCGCCTGGCCGCCTGTGATACCATCATCTTTCTCGATATCCCGCGGGGGCTGTGCCTCTGGCGCGTCTTCAAACGGCAAATCGCTTCCCTTGGTCGCAACCGCCCGGAGATGCCTTCTGGTTGTCCCGAGCGGTTCTCCTGGCAATTTGTCGAATGGATCTGGACCTATCGCACACGGCGACGGCCGGACATTCTCGCCCGGCTCCACGCGATAGGTTCGGCGAAGCAGGTGTTCGTTCTTACGTCTGAGCGGGAAACCCAGGACCTGCTCGATCGACTTGTGAACCGGGGACCATCGGTCGATCGCACAAATGAAATGGAATAGACTGGCAGTAACGATCGAATCCGTGCGACGTATTCTTTGATTCGCCAACCGCGGCAACGAAGTGTAGATTCTGCGCTTCATTCCAGGACTTCCGGCCCGATGTTTCATAACGAAGTGACTCCTCTGCTCACGATTCTGGTCGAGAGGCGGAGGCGTCGCACCATCCCTTTCCCGAGACGACCATGTCCATGAGCCAGATCCTGCCCGTCGTTGTCGCTGCCCTCGCTGCATGGTTAATCGGCGCCGTCTGGTACTCGCCTCTTCTCTTCGCCAAGGCCTGGGTCAAGGCTCACGGCTACACCGACGAGAAAATCGCCGCGATGCGTGCGAATGCCGGTAAGACTTACGCCGGCTCCTTCGTCGCCTTCCTCCTGATGGCCGGTGTGCTGAGCATTTTTCTCCATCACCTGGGTGTGGATGATCCAATGGACGGCATTGGATGGAGCTTCCATGCATGGCTCGGCTTCGCGCTTCCGCTTGGCTTCATCGCATGGATCTATTCCGACAAAGCAATCGCAACCTTCCTGATCGATACCGGGTACCAGCTTACCTACCTGGTGGTAATGGGAGCCATTCTCGGGGCGTGGGTATAGAAGAGCGCTGCCTCACCGCAAAGCCGTATTCTTTGCGCTTTGCGGTAAAGCTGGTGACGGGTACTCCTGCCATACCCCGGTCCCACTGGACACACTCACTCAATGACATTCTTTTGCATGGCTCATCATTAATTAGACGACAAATATCAAGGAGGGTCTATGGGGCGACGCGCTGAACAACTGGCTGCCAGGATTGAAGAGGGGGCGGGAAAGCTGGCGTCGTTTGCTGAAGGATTGTCCGATGCAGAATGGCGGACCACGGTCCCGGGAAGCGGCAGGGACACCCGGTCGGCTGGTGTGATCGTGCACCATGTCGCCAGCGTGTATCCGATCGAGGTCGATCTCGCCCGGGCCATCGGCAGCGGTAAGGCGATGAGTGACGTCACCTGGGACGTGGTGGCCGACATGAACGCCAAACACGCGGTTGAGAACGCGGGCGTGACCCGGGCCGCGACACTCGAACTCCTGAAAAAGAACAGCAGCGAAGCAGCCGCAGCCGTACGCGCCTTCACAGACGAACAACTGGACACGGCCGCTCCTTTCGGATTGAGCTTCGACGCGCCAGTTACCGCCCAGTTCGTCCTCGAGGATCACGCGGTGCGACATAGCTGGCACCACCTGGCACGGATGCGCGCCGCCCTCAAACGGTAAAATCGAGCGTGGTGCGCCGATATGCGTGAAGGCAAGCCGAGCCGGACGGCGCTCCAGGTCGCGCTTCATCGTGCGGCGCACCAGCTTCTCGATAATCCGCAGGTGTTCACCGATCCCATGGCGCTCAGGATTCTCGATGCCGAATCCGTTCGCGCGTTGCGGGCAGACCCCGGACACTTCGAACGAGCCCTTACCGGCTCCTACCTCCGCGCCATCCTGGCGGCGAGGAGCCGGATCGCCGAGGACGCACTCGCCGAGTCGGTTGTTCGAGGGGTAACCCAGTACGTCATACTCGGAGCCGGGCTAGACACCTTTGCATATCGCAATCCGTTTCCGAGTCTACGCGTCTTCGAAGTCGATCACCCGGCGACCCAGGCTTGGAAACGTGAACTCCTGCAGGAGAACACCATCGGCGCTCCGGGCAACCTCGCTTTCGTGTCCGTCGATTTCAATCGCGAGTCATTCGCAGACGAGCTGGTCAACGCCGGATTCGACCCCGGTCATGGCGCGATGTTCTCCTGGCTCGGCGTCACACCATATGTCACCAGGGCAATCATTGCCGCAACTCTGACCTCGGTTGCCAGCCTTGTGGGGAGGACGGGCGGCATCGTGCTCGACTACGTGGTTCCTCCAGAAACTCTACCGTTACACCTGCAGGCACTCATGGCCCTGCGTCGGGCTCAGCTCAAGGCCATCGGCGAGCCCTGGGTCAGCTTCCTGAGCGGGGGTGAAATGGCCGGGTTGCTTCGGGCAGCGGGATTCCAGCAGATCAGTGATCTCGGACCGGACGAGATCAATCAGCGTTACTTTAGCGACCGAAACGACGGACTCATGGTGGGGAGTGTTGGGCGGGTGGTGAACGCTTCGCTTACAAAGAACACGGCACCGGCGCACCACGGCCGATAACGATGCACGATTCGTTGGGTCCATCCCGGAGAACTATGACCGGTATCTCGGTCCAGTTCTCTTCGCGCCGTTTGCACGTGACCTCGTCGGCCGAGTCCGAGTTCCTCCGGGAGCACAGGTACTGGAGGTCGCCTGTGGAACTGGTATTGTCACCCGC
>JBDTQP010000139.1:0-7970 GCA_039932125.1 Gemmatimonadota bacterium | reverse complement strand
CTTCCTGCCTTCCTGCCTTCCTGCCTTCAACGGAACATGGACGATCGCAGCACCGGCGCCTACCTGCACTACAACTGAAAATCAAAATCCGACTTAACCAGTTCCGCACTCACGAACGACGGCCGCCGCATGCCTTCCGGCAGCTCGGTCAGGCCGGCCAGCTCGAGCAGCTCCGCGGTCCGTCGGTTCACATCATCACTCTCCGTTCGGCTGCTCGCCGCGGCCGATGCCAGGTCGAGCCAGGAGAGTGCCTCGTCCATGGCGTAGCGTTTATGCGCCCGATCGCTGGCCTGGAGCGCATAGAGGTATGCGGTGCGGAGCTCCCCACCATGTTCCGCATGCCGCGCGATCCGTCCGGCCAGATCCTCCCGCCCGGCATCCCGGGCAATGGATTCCAGCGCCAGGGCGATACTCCGATGGATCTCCCGCCGCCTGGAGCTGGTCAGCTCATCGTGAATCACCTCGGCAATAAGCGCATGCGCCGCTCGATATGATCCCGTGTCCGCGCTCAGCAATCGTCGCTCGACCAGCTCATCACAAAGTGACGCGACACGGAGACGTGAGATGCCATGGACCAGCGAGAGGAGATCCGGCTCGCAAAACTGGCCGGCGAGTACCACGGTGGCGAGCAGATCACGCGATGGTTCCGCCAGTCGCGCGATGCGCTGCGCGATAGCTTCCTGCACCGTGCGCGGCATCGGGATGGGCCGCGACTCGTCGGGACCGACCTCAGGTCCGGTGGTCCAGGCTCCACTGTCAGTATCCTGCGCCACCAGCCCCTGGGCGAACAGCGTCTTCAGCAGCTCGACTATATAGAAGGGATTACCCCGTGTCACCTCGTACACCCGGTGGGCGAAGCGGCGCCCGGCGCCATCTTCCTTGAGTTGCCCCAATTCGTGAATCATGCCCACTACCTGCTCCTCCGAAAGCGGGCCCAGGGAGAGTACGCTGGCGTGAGACTGGATCCGAAGTGCGCGAATGAGCCGTGCCGCCGGAGCATCCCGCTCCAGCTCACCCAGCGTGGCCGTGGCCAGAAAGAATACCGGCGCTGCCGCCCAGCGCCGGACCAGAAAATGAATCAGGGCACAGGTTTCCCGATCGCACCAGTGCAGATCATCTATCAGCACGATGACCGGAGTGTCGGCCGCCATGGCCGCCACCACTTGAGCAACGCCTTCGAAGAGACGCCAGCGTCCCGCCGAGTCCGCGAGAGTGGGAGACTCGGGTAGTCCGGGAAACCGCCGCTTGACTTCGGGCAGGAGCCGGGCGATCTCGCTCAGCCATTCCGGGTCCGCTCCGGCCAGACCGGGTGCGTCGAGTCCAGAGCGCAGCGCCTCCACCACCGGATCGAACGGCGTCCCGTCCTTATGATCGTAGCCTCGGCCGCGGAGGACCGTCGCCCCTTCAGCACCGCTCCAGCGGAGAAACTCTTCGGCAAGGCGGGTCTTCCCGGTTCCCGCCTCCCCTTCTATCAGCGTGACCTGACCCCGGCCGCGGGCGACCGACCGCCAGGTATCCAGCAGAGCTTTCCACGGTTCTTCTCGGCCGACCAGACCACCTTCGAGCCGTGAACCGTGCTCCAGCCACTGATCGGAAACCTGTTTGCCGGCGTGCGTTCCCCGTTCAGTTTCCACCCGCCGCTTGAGCTTATTCAGGGCTGGGCTCGGCTCCATTCCCGATGGCAGGATCCGCTCAGCGAAATCCCGGTATCGACGGAGCGCCGACCCGTGGTCACCCGCCAGGTATTGGGCTTCCACCGCCACCCGACAGGCCTCATCTGAAAAGGGATCTTCTTCCAGCCAGAGGTCGGCCCATTTCACCGCGTCGCGCCAGCGCCATTTATACATTGCCTTCTTTGTCAGCGACGCCAGCAGATCGAGATATCGTCGGGTGAGGGCCTGCCGCTTCTGGCCGGCCCATTCATCGAAACCGGGCGCATGGGCGAGAATAAATCCCTGGAGGAATTGGGAGACCTTGTATTCCGCCCCGTCTGGAGGTTCGCCCTCGCTGGCAGCCTCAAACTGAAGAACATCGCATTCCGGCGGCTCCACCAGCTCAACCGTGGTGCGATCAGACCTAAGGCTCTCCCCGAGGGCGCGTTTTAGCCGCAGCAGGGCTTGGCGGAACGAGGCCCTTGCCGCCTTGTCGGGGGATTCTCCCCAGAGCAGCGCCGCGAGTTGATCCCGCGGGTGCGCACCCGGCTCCAGAGTGATAAACGCAAGCAGGGCAAGGTCTTTCGCACCGCTGAGTGGAGCAGGAGTGTTGTCGGGAAGCAGGGTCAGAGATGGATATCCGAACAGCCTGAGAGCCAGGGGCATACCGATCGCCTTGGCCATGGGGGACCGATAAGGTACCCCCGATTCACGGTAGGGCAAGAGGGCTTCACGGGTTTTTCACAGCCGCTCTGCAAGTTACCTCCTGTTCTTACCGCAGTCCCCGATCAACCCTATCAGGAGGCCACCATGGCCGAGTCAAGAGAGCCGTTCCGGATCAAGCTGACCCCCGAGCAGCAGAAGGAAGTCCAGAAGGCCACCGGCAAGAACGCCGAAGCGCTGGAACTGAGCGTGGAAGAGCTGGAAGAGCGTATTGCCCCGGCGAAGATGACGCCGAAGTAACTCAGCACCTGGGAGCCCGGTATCCCCGGGCTCCTGCTTTATCCGCGGCACGATCCGCTGGTATCAGCTTCAGGTCAGGATCAGCCTTTCAGGTTTCGGTGTATCCCGGGCAACATATTCCAGTTCGGCGGCCTTCCAGGACATTTTCCACCCGGACTGGTAGCTGATCTCGTTTTCCGCAGGTACATTGTCGCGGTCCTGATCGTCGCGGTCCTGATTCGCCCCCCCGGCGCCACCCTTGCCCGGGAGTTCCATGCCCCACGATCCCACCGTTTTGCCACCGACCGAGAAGGAACTGCGCGAAGAGCTCGAACGCCTTCGCCTGCTTCATCGTATCAGCCAGGATTTCAATTCCTCGCTCGAGATGGACGAGCTCCTGCCCAGGGTCTTCGATACGGTCCTCACCGCCGTTGGCGCGCAGGGTGGTTCCATCTGGATCGCCGAAGGCGAGGTGCTTCGCTGCCGCGTGGCCATGGGATCCTCCAGCCAGAAGTTGGTGGACACGACTGTGCCGATAGAATCGGGCTTTGTGGGCGACGTGGTCCGGCGGCAGAGAACGACCATGGTCACCCGCGCGATGGAAGATCCCCGCTTCGATCAGCGCATCGAGCGCTCCAGCCAGATGGTGACGCTCACTGTCATGGCCACGCCGATGGTGACCAAGGGCCACATCGTCGGTTCCATCCAGTTGGTCAACAAGGTGACCAAAGATGGGATCTTCGATGAGCAGGACCGTGAGTTACTCGAGGGGATCGCCGAACTCGCTGCCGTAGCGCTGCACAACGCGCGGCTGCATGACGCGGAAAAACGGGCGAACGACCTGGCGATGCTGCTGGAGATCAGCCGGGAAATCACCTCTACACTGGATATTGACCGGGTCCTGCACACGGTCGTGAACCTGGCGGCGCGAGCCTTCACGTTCGACCGGGCCGCCATCGCGCTGGTTGACCGGAACAGGTGGGAGATTCGCGCGGTGGCCGGCGAAGAAACGGTGAAGCCCGACGCCCCCGAGCTGAAACGGCTGGCCGAACGCGGCGCCTGGGCTGCCGACCAGGCAGCCACCATTTACCTGGCGGACATCGAGAATCCCGGTGGAGCTGCCGGGTCGGTGTTCTTCAACATCTACGAACCGGAATTGCGGGAGGAAGGATTGTCCTCCGTCCTCTACCTTCCACTCAGGGATGACCAGGGACTTCTTGGCGCCCTTCTGATGGAGTCCCGCTCGCCCAACCTGGTGACACCCTCCCAGCTCGAGCAGGGACAGATCCTCGCAAACCAGACCAGCGTCGCGCTCCGCAATGCCCAGCTCTATCACCTGGTACCCCTGGCTGACACCTGGGGAATCTTCGCCGCCAGGAAGCAGCGGTTTCTGGCTCTTCCCCGTCGCCGAAAGCTGCTCTACATCGGTGGGGGTCTGCTTCTCCTTGCTGCGTTCACCCTCATTCGCTGGCCCCTTCGAGTTGCTGGCGATTCCGCCACGTTCCGAGCCGGCCACCTTACCGAGGTCCGGGCACCCGTGCCCGGAATGATCACTCGAGTGATGGTAAGGGAGGGAAACAACGTGAACCGGGGACAGCAGCTGGTGCAGCTCCGGGATCCGTCGCTGGAAGCGGACCGGGAAGCGCGCGTGGCCGATGTGCTTGGTGCTGATCGCGAAGCAGTACGAGCGGCGGCGAACGGCGACGCCGCGGAGGAACAGATTCAGCGGGCACGACTGGGAGGACTTGAGCAGGAGCTGCGGATTCTGGATCAGCAGGTAGCCGCGCTATCGGTGCGGGCACCCTCTTCCGGTGTGGTGCTCACGGCACGACCCGAGGAGCTCGAGGGCCGGGGCATCCGTTCGGGAGATCCGCTCATTACCATCGGCCGAACCGACACGGTAACCCTCGAATTCGGGGTGGAGCAACGTGACATCGAACGCATTCAAACCGGACAGACCACGCGGCTCCGGATTGCGGCGTTGCCCGGGCGAACATTCGAGGGGCGTGTGGTGTCGCTTGGATTGCTGCCGATGGATTCGGGGCCCAACGTTCAATTCCCGGTCCGGGTGGACGTTGCCAATCCGGGCGAGGAGCTCCGACCCGGCATGGCCGCCGACGTTCGAGTCCTGACGCAGCCGGCGTCACTCGCCACCCGGGTCTTTCGCGGTCCGAGCCGCTGGCTTCGGCTCTTCTGGTGGAGGATCAGACCATGAGGGTTTCTGCATTGCTGACAGCGATGGCTGGCGCGTTGCTCCTGGGTTGCGGCGGAGATAACCCTCCAGACGTCCGAGTGACATCCGTCGCTGCTTCGGACATGTCAGTGATCGCCGATACGGTACGGGTGAATCTTCCGGTGAGCATTCCTGGCCAGGTTTATGTCGAACACGACGCGGTACTCGTCGCCCGCACTGCGGGAATCATCGACTCGGTGTTCACCGAGATGGGAAGTCGGGTCAACCAGGGACAGTTGCTGGCGCAGCTCGAAAACCGGGATCAACAGATCGCCTTGAGCCGGGCCCGCGTGCTGGCTGACAACAGCGAGCGCATCCTCACCCGTTTCCGTGCGCTGGCCCAGTCGGGGCACGCCGCGGCCGCCGATTCGGAACAGGCTCGCTTCGAAACCGAGCAGGCGCACCTCTCTCTCCAGAAAGCGGAACGGGACCTCGAGCTGACCCGGGTGACTGCACCCTTTTCTGGCCTGATCACCAGCCGCACCGCGCGAACCAGCCGCATGGTCCAGCCGGGCGATTCGCTCTTTCGACTCACGGCGCTGGCGCCACTCCTGGTATCGGTGCGAATACCAGAGGCGGTGGCCACTGCCGTGCGACCCGGATCCAGGGCGCAGGCCATTGGGCTCGATGGGTCCGCCGTTACTGTGCAGGTGCTTCGAATTTCCCCCATCGTTGATGCGGCCAGCGGAACCCGCGAAGCCGTGCTGATGATCAACGGGGCTGGACGATTGCGGCCGGGCGCCAGTGTCATGGTCCAGATGGGCGCCCAGCCTCGCACCGTGATTGCGATCCCGGCACGGAGCGTATCGGAAGGCGGGTACGTGACGGTCTGGGAAAACGGCCGGGCCACAACGCGCGCGGTCCAGCTGGGAACCGAACTCCCCAATAACATGATCGAAGTAGTGTCGGGTCTGGACCAGGGTGAGCGAATCGCCTCCACGCCGCCATGAGCCAGTTCCCCCTGCTTCGTCCCGAGCTGGCGATCGCGGAACAGGTCTATCGCGGGGAAGTGAGTTACGTCGTCAAGGATCCGGCGACGTTCAAATATTTCCGGTTTCGCGCCCTGGAAATCGCAGTCATGCAGGAATTTGACGGGAAACGGTCCATTCCCGAAATCGCCGACTCCCTGGCGGCTGATGGTCTTGCCGTCAAAGCCTCTTCGGTCGAAGCCTTCGCCAGAAAATTGAAAGACATGGGGTTGATCCAGCGAAGCCAGGCCGAGAAGTCGGTGCTGATGCTGGAGCGACTGCGCGCGGACCGGGGGCGACGGCTGGACACCCAGGCATCCTACCGGGGAAATATCTTGCGCATGCGATGGTCCATCGGTGACCCCGACCAGTGGCTGGAGCGGAATCTCCCCCGCATCCGCTTCATGTTCACACCCGGATTCGTCGGTATCTCCATTCTATTTTTTCTTATCTATACCTTCATCTGCGTTGCCAACTGGCCGGTGTTCAGTGATGCCCTGGCCCGGCTCTACACTCCCAGCCGCTTTTCCGTTGGAATGATTCTTACCTTCTATCTGACCGGCATCGTCATCATCGCAATCCACGAGCTGGGCCATGCCTTTACCTGCAAATATTTCGGCGGCCGGGTGCACGAGATGGGAGCGATGCTGATTTATTTCGAGCCGGCGTTCTTCTGCAACGTCAACGACTCGTGGACCTTTCCCGAGCTGCGTCAGCGCATGTGGGTGACAGTCGCCGGCTCCTGGATCCAGATGATCGTCGCCGCGCTGGGTGCGATGGTCTGGTGGATCACCCAGCCGGGGACCCTGGTGAATGAAATCGCGATCGCGGCTGTTCTGATCGGAGGCATTACCACCGTGCTGGCGAATGCCAATCCACTGATTCCACTCGATGGCTATTACGCACTGAGCGATTATCTCGAAGTTTCCAACCTTCGGCAACGGGCCTTTGGTTACCTGGCCTGGACCTTCAAGCACTACATATTGCGTCTGACTGTACCGGCGCCTCCGGCCGATGACCGTGAACGCAAAATCTTTCTGGTATACGGCCTCCTGGCGGCGTTGTACATCACCTTCATTTTCTGGTTCATGGGCAGCCTGGTCTTCGGCTGGATGAGTGGCCTTCTCGGTCTGCTGGGCATCCTGCTCTTTCTTACCGGACTCTGGTTTATGACTCGCCAGGTCTTACATCGCGGAGCTCAATTGGTTCTCGCGTCACTGCGGGAACAGCGAGCCCGCTGGCGGCGCCATCGCCTGGTGCGTTGGATCGTTCTCGCTGGCGCGGCACTGCTGCTGCTCGCCATCATGCCCTGGCCCGTCACCGTATCCGGGCATTTTGTCTCGGCGGGATGGCCCTCAACGGAGATCGTGGCACCGGAGTCAGGACTGGTGGAGCGCGTGTTTGCGACCGAGGGAATGACGGCCCCGGGCGGCACCCCGGTCATTCGATTGCGCAGCCTCGAGCTGGAGCAACTGGCAGCGGCGACGCGGCGGGGACGAGATTCACTGATTCTCGAGGCCCATCGCGCGAGAGCGATGGGGAGGTCCGCCGAGGCACGGCAGTATGATGAAGAGGCATTGGCGATGGCTGCCCAGTTGCGCGGAGCGGAGAGCCGATTGCAGTCGCTGGTGCTCCGATCCCCGAGGACAGGTATCGTGGCCACACCCAGGCTTGAAGAGCTGGTCGGGCTCAACACCCACTCCGGAGTTGCCCTGGCACGACTGGTGAGCCAGGACAGTGTGGAGATTCGCATCGCCCTGAGCGGTGCGGGCGCTGCGCTTGTCCGGCCGTCACAACGCGTTCGCCTGGTAACATATGCCAATCCGGCTGATCCTCTTGAGGCTAGAATCACGACGGTGGCAGCGCGCTCAGACAGCATTCGGAACGAGCTGGAAGTGCGGGTCCACCTCCCAGTGACGGGAAGCCATTGGCGCGCCGGCGTCACCGGCGAAGCCCAGGTCATTCTGTATCGGGGAACGGTGGTGCAGCTATTGTGGCGTGCGGTTCAAAGCCGGTTGCGACGAGACCTTCTGCTGTAAGAGCGAGATATAACGTAGGGGTCGATCTCAGATCGACCCGCCGTGTAACAGCGGGAAATAACGTAGGGGTCGATCTCAGATCGACCCGCCCTGTAACAGCGGGAAGCGGTGAGCGGGAGTTATAACGTAGGGGTCG
>JBDTQP010000138.1:0-7986 GCA_039932125.1 Gemmatimonadota bacterium | reverse complement strand
GCCGGCTCTGGTCGAATCGATGCAGGTGGCGATGAATTCGGACAAAGGTCTCCTGGACCAGGTCCTCCGATCGCTCACGATCACGAATGACCCTGTTAATGAAATTGAGGAGTCGCTCGGAATAGCGCCGGAAAAGCTCACCAAACGCAGTGGAATCCCCGGCAAGGTGAGCCGAGACCAGGGAACGAGGGTCCATCGAGGATTTCTCAGACTGTCCCGTCAGACTGTGACGTAGTGGTGCGGGCGAAGCCATCTTGCGAGGTCCCGTATATCCCTGATATTCCGACATAACTTCTTGTCCCCGTGACATATAGGAGAGAAAAGTCGCGGCCAACGATTACTTTGACCGCAGCTCTTATCCTATACTAAACGGTAATAATGTTCAAGGTTTTTTTACAAAACCTTGAACAAACAAGATGGCTGTCAGGGTCTTCCCGTCCACTATCTCACCCGTCCTGATCATCTCCAATACCTGCTTCCAGCGAAGCTCACAGACTTCCATGAACTCGTCCGCCTCGCGCTGGTGTTGTCCTCTTGTGAGGGTGGCCGCCAGGTAGAGATGGATTTTTTCGTCAATGAATCCCGGCGTCGTGAACACCGTGGTCAGATGATCCAGCTGGCCGGCCTGAAAACCGGTTTCCTCCTCCAGCTCGCGTCGGGCACAGGTCTCCGGTGCTTCACCTGGATCGAGCCGGCCGGCCGGGATTTCATAGATGAATCCGTCGGCGGCATGGCGAAACTGCCGGATGAGTACGACCCTGGGGTCCGGATCTCCCGGGTCATCGAGAAAGGGCAGTACCGCAGATGCCCCGGGATGGCGTATCATCTCCAGGCTGCCGGTAGTCCCGTTCGGGAAACGAACTGCGTCCATGTCCAGGCTGAGGACGCGGCCGGAGTAAATTCGCTGGCTCGATTCGAGAGTCATTGCCATCACATCGTTCTGGAATTGCAGGGTCTGGAATGACGCTGCGGTTATCAGGGAACTTCGTTTCCCCACATATCGCGTACCGATACCGGGCCCAGGTTCAATGCTTCGACGCCTGCCCGTATGGCGGAGAGATCACCCACCACAACCACGGTAAGGTGGTCCGGTCTGACATACTCCCGCGCGGCACGCTGAACGTCAGCCGTCGAGACGCTCATGATGCGCGTGACATAATCATCGTAATAGGTGAAGGGCAGGCCGAAGCGAAGCAGTTCGTCGACCACTCCGGCGACCTGAATGGTCGTTTCGAATTCCCCTGCAAGACCTAATGCCAGGTACGCTTTGGCTCGCTGCAGCTCGATGGAATCAACTGGTTCATCACGGAGCTTCGCGAATTCCCTGAAGAACTCGATCAGCGAGCTGTCGGTCACATTCGTGCGCACCGCGGAGCTGGCTATGAATGGACCGGTGAGCGGCGCATACGAAAAATCTGACCGGGCACCGTATGTATACCCCTTCGTCTCCCGCAGATTCTGGTTCAGCCGGGAGGAAAACGAACCGCCCAGCAGATTGTTCATCACTTCGATCGCCGGGTAGTCCGGGTTGTTTCGCTCGACACCGGGCGCTCCGATGCGAATGACCGATTGCGCAGCACCAGGCTTGTCGACGAGAAAGAGACTTGTTGTCCGTTCGATCCCTTGCAGGTTTGAAGGCGGCTGGGGCAGGGGTGACCCTTTTGCGTGCCAGCCTCCGAAACGTTGCTCAATCGCGCGGCGGGCTTCGGCCATCGTCACGTCTCCCGTGATGACAATCTTCGCCCGCGCGGGGATGAACGTCATGTCGTAGAACGCTCGTACCCGTGCCGAGTCGAGCCCAGTGGTGCTCGCGGAATCACCGCTCAGCGGCTGATGATACGGGTGAGGAGCCGGGAAGAGCAGGGCATTCAACGCAATGGAGGCCATGGCGTTCGGCTGGTCACGCTGCTGAAGAATGCCGGCGAGCCGGAGATCGCGCTGGCGAAAAACCTCACTCCCCCTGAACTGGGGGTGAAGAACGACATCAGCCATGAGGTCCATGGCGAGTCCCAGTGTGCGTTTTGGGCTCTTGAGGCTGACATAGCTTGCATCCCAATCCGCAGCCGTGGAAAGGCTGGCACCGAGATAGGCAACTTCAGAAGCAATCGCCAATGCGTCGCGCGTTCCGGCCCCTTCATCCAGCATTCCCGCGGTAAACGAAGCTATCCCTGGCATCTCCTTATCCAGCCGTCCGCCTCCCTCGACCGAGAGGGTCACCTGCACCAGCGGGACCTCGTGCATCGGGACTACGTACAACTTGATGCCGTTGGCCAGCGTGGCGGTATCGACTGCTGGCATTTTCACTACTGGTGGAGGTGCCAGGACTGGCGGCTTCGTTCGATCAAACGCCTGCGCGAAAACGGAATGCGTAGTGCCCGCGAGCAGGCCCAGCGCGAGCACAGTTGATTGCAGGGCCGATTTCATGGTGTGGCCTCCGGCGCTTTCGCTGCCATACCGGGTTTCCCCTCGGGAACGATGCTCAGCACCACACGATGAGCGCCAAGATATTGACGAGCCACCCGCTGAATGTCCGCCGCCGTGACGGCACGATAGCGGGCGAGGTCCTGGTTGAAAAAATCAGGACTGCCGGCGAAGTAGTAGTAGGAGTTGAGCTGGTTGGCTTTGCTTGAGACCCGCTCCAGACGATTCAGAAATGACGATTCAATGTTGTTCTTTGCCTGCTCCAACTCTCGAGCGGTGGGGCCTTCGGCGCCGATCCGCCGTATGGCCGTGTCAATCAGGTCCTGGAGCTCCGGCAGCGAGTGACCTGGCCTGGCGGTGGCGTAAATCAGAAAATCTCCATCGAGTCTTTTTGAATCGTTTTCGGCCACTACGTCGGTTGCGACCTGCTGATCATAAACCAGGCGCTCAGTGAGCCGGCCGTTCTTGGACCCGGCGAGGATATATCCCAGGAGTTTGAGTGCCGCATCGTCCTGGGAGTACAGTCTGACGCTGTGCCAGTTGAGGTACACGCGCGGGAGCTGAACTTTATCCTCAAGCACCACCATCGTATCCCGGGGCAGGGTGAAACCGGTCGCCACGGGGCGGGTGATGGCCGGGCCGCGCGGAATCTCTCCAAAATACTTCTGCACCATTGCCTTCACTTCGCCTGCCGTCACATCACCGGCTACCGTGAGCACGGCGTTGTTGGGGGCATAATATTGCCGGAAGAAATTTTTCGTATCTTCGAGCGAGGCGGCGCTGAGATCGACCATGGATCCGAGAACCGACCAGGAATACGGATGGCCCGGGGGGTACAGCGTCTGGGCGAGGGTCTCTTCGGCAAGGCCGTAGGCTCATTCTCATAACTCTCCCGGCGCTCGTTCTTAACCACATCCCTCTGGAGATCCACTTTTTCTGCTGTCATGGTCGGAACAAACCACCCCATCCTGTCTGCCTCGAGCCAGAGCATGAGAGGCAGGGAATTGGCGGGGCCTTCTTCGTAATAATTGGTGCGATCGTTGGTGGTCGACCCATTGTTGTCCCCGCCCGCCGCCTCGAGCAGCCGGTCGAACGCGGGGTATTCCGCGTTCTGCGATCCCATGAACATCAGGTGCTCGAACAGATGCGCGAACCCGGTTCGCCCGGGCCGCTCGTCTCCCGAACCGACCATGTACCAGATGTTCACCGCGACGTTCGGCACGGAGTGGTCCTCGTGCACAATCAATGTGAGCCCGTTACTGAGGGTATCTACCAGGGCGGGAACAGATATTCCCTGTGCATGGAGTGGCGCTGCTCCCGCCAGAAACACGGCGAGATATGCCATAGCGTGGCGACGCATTCGTTTTTCTCCGGGATAGGCCAAGTGCTGTCTCTGAAGATATCGGTTGCAGCGGGCGGCACAGTGACGGAAGGGAAGGGGAGAGCCTACCAGCTGCGGACCCACGCCACCGGAATCTTGAGCGCTTCGGCTGCCAGGTAGCTCAGCTCCTTTTTCCGGTTAACCGAAATCGGGCTGGTGCTGGTTGGCGAAGTAAAGGCCACGAGATCCATGCGTCTCGCTTCCAGCCGGAGCCGGCACATATGGAAGGGATCGCTTACCAGCAGGACAGAGGTGAGTTTCCGCTCCTTAAGCCACTTGCCGACAGCTTCCATGGAAGCGACCGTCGATCTTCCTTCCGGACGCACGATAAGCGCCTTATCAGGCAGTCCTTTGCCGAGGAGGTACCGCCGGCTGACGGTTGCCTCGCTCTCGGTGTCTCCCTGGGCTGTCCCGCCGGTCACCATCACGATCGGAGCGTAACCATCGTGATAGAGCTCGATTGCGTGGTCCAGCCGCGCACGCAGCACGGGAGAGGGCTTTCCGTTGTACTGCGCCGCTCCGAGCACAACAATGGCATCGGTCTTTCGCCGCTGATCCTGCCGGCTGACCAGCAGGACGATGAGAAATGAAACGATATAGGCGAGGGCTACGCCTAGGGCAATGACCAGGAGAAGCTTGCGGGATCTCGTCGGGAGGGGCACCTCGGGAACCTAGCGATCTGCCTTTCCGGTCTCAAGCGGGAACTTAAGGTCAAAGGTCGAATGACTCGCCCATTTTCGGTATGAACACCTCCCCGACACCTTCTTCTCTGAGCAGTTCCGCCATTGCCGTGAGTGCCTCGTCCTCCCCGTGCACCACGAACGCCCGGCGGATGGGACCTCCCAGCTTTTTCACCCATGCGCGAAGCTCGTCGCGGTCGGCGTGGGCGGAATATCCCGCCAGGCTATCGACTTCGGCGCGCACCTCGTGGGATTCGCCATAGATTTTTACTGGATTGACGCCGCTTTGAATCTTCCGGCCGAGAGTGTTTTCGGCCTGATATCCCACAAAAAGCACCAGGTTCCGATGATCGCCGATGTGGTTCTTGAGATGATGAAGAATCCGACCGGCCTCGGCCATCCCGCTCGCGGCGATGATGATCGCAGGCCCCTGGAGCGTGTTGAGCGACTTGGATTCTGCGACATCTTTCACGTAGCGGACCAGCGGAAAATCGAATAACTCTGCCGCGCGATCCATGAGATGCTCGCGCCGGTCGAAAATCTCCGGATGGATCCGGAAAACCTGGGTGGCATCCACACCGAGCGGGCTGTCAATGTAGATCGGAATGTTGGGGACTTGGCCCGCGCGGTACAGTTGATGTAAGGCGTAAACCATCTCCTGTATCCGGCCCAGCGCAAAGGCGGGAACGAGGATCTTTCCTCCCCGCGCGGCCACCCGCTTGACGATCTCCGCGAGGTGAACGTTCGAGTCGGTTATCGTCTGGTGCTTGCGATTAGCGTATGTGGACTCGACGATCAACGTATCGATGGGTCCGCTTGGAGGTTCAGGGTCACGAATGATTGGCAGGCCAGGGCGGCCCACGTCTCCCGAAAAGACGAGGCGATGGCCTCCCGCCTCAGAAATGCGCATGTCCACCGAGGCCGATCCCAGGATATGGCCGGCATCGGTATACTCGAAGCTCAGGTTTTTCCGGATGTGGTGGATCCGGCGATACGGCAGGCCGAGCATCAGGTCCTGCACGGCGATCGCATCCACCATTCGGTAGAGCGGCTCGCTCTGGGGTCCGGCTCTCCCATGACGCTGGAGAAACTTGAAGTCCTGCTCCTGGATGTGGGCCGCGTCTGGCAGCATGACACCGCAGAGATCATGTGTCGCGGGTGTAGCGTAAATGGGACCGTGAAAGCCGTGATTTACGAGGAGTGGCAGACGGCCGCAATGATCGATGTGGGCGTGACTCAGCACCACCGCATCGATCCGGCGCGCATCAAGCGGAAGATTAAAATTGAGGTCGTGCGCCTTAGCCCGGTTTCCCTGGAAGAGACCGCCGTCCAGCAGGATGCGCGCTCCAGCGGCTTCGAGGAGGTGCATGCTCCCGGTAACCTGGCCGGCGGCCCCGTGAAAAGTAAGGCGGATGTTGCTCATGAGCTCTCGTCCAGGATAGGCGGGGAGACAGCGGGCGATGCCCGATCAGAACACAAACTAATGACACACCCTGAAACCTGACTACCGGAAGGGCGTACATCGGTCCATGCCGAGTTTCGCTTCCATCAGGACCTCTTCGCAGATGCTGCGGGCGAACCCGCTCCGCACGCTCCTCTCAACGCTCGGCGTGGCCATGGGGGTCGCGTCGCTGGTTGCGGTGCTTGCGATTGGCGATGGGCTCGAGCGCTACGCCCGGGACCAGATCTCCGGTACGACCGATCTCCAGACCATCGTCGTTGGTCCCCAGCTCTTCGACAAGGTGGACGGCACCTCGATTCCGCGACTCGACTACCCGCGGTTTACCCTCGCGGACGGCGCCGCGCTCGCCGCCAGGATGACGGGAATCGCCTCGGTCGCGCCGAGTCTCCAGGGTGGAACTCGCGTCACGACGAAATCGGGTGGGATCCGTCTCTCGCAGCTCATGGCGACTACGCCCGCCATCATGGACCGGCTCAAGCTCGAATTCGCTGCCGGCCGATTCTTCACTGATGCCGACGTACTCTCCAGTGCCCCGGTCGTGGTGCTTTCGTCCGCGCTGGCGGAGGCGGTTGCACCGGGGGCGCCGCCAGTCGCCCTCATCGGCGATTCGGTCCAGCTTGAAAAAAAGTGGCTTCGGATCGTCGGCGTTATCAGCCCGACGCAGCAGGGGGCGATCTCGCTCATGGCCGTTACGCCTTTTCCGCTCGGCAACGAGGTCCTGGCACCATCCCTGGTGCCGAGTGCGCCTCATCTCCTGGTCCGCGCTCGGACCATCGAAATGGTAGACTCGGTGCGCATTCGGGCTGAGCAGTGGATCGCCGGCCGGATCCCGGACTGGAAAACAGTCGCCAAAGTGGAGTACAGTCGCGGGCTCCGGCTGGAGCAGGCGCAGACGTTCATGCTGATCTTCAAGATCGCGATGGGCTCATTCGCCGCGATCACCCTGCTGGTCGGCGGCATTGGGATCATGAATGTTCTGCTGGCGGCGGTGATCGAAAGAACCCGGGAGATCGGCATCCGCAAGGCGACCGGAGCCCGGCAGCGGGATATCCTGCTCCAGTTTCTGGGAGAATCGGTGGCGGTTTCGGGAATTGGCGCAACCTGTGGGGCGATCCTGGGCCTCGCGGCGGCGTTTGGCGTGACGGCGCTGATCCGGAACGTCAGCGGTACCACACTGTACGCGGCATTCAACTGGAGATCACTTGCCGTGGCCGGCGTTGCCTCGATAATCGTCGGACTTGTCGCCGGAACGTACCCGGCGCTCAGAGCAGCTCGCCTTTCTCCAATCGACGCCATTCGCCACGAATAGACCCGCGTATCACCCCGTTCCGAAGAGCCGATCGCCCGCATCGCCCAGGCCGGGGAGTATGAACCCCTGGTCGTTGAGCTCACGATCGAGTGCCGCGGTAAAGATCGGAACCTCCGGGTGCCGCTCGAGCATGCGCCCGACGCCTTCCGGTGACGCAACCAGGCAGAGAAATCGAATACTTTTTGCCCCCGCCTGCTTGAGCGCATCGACGGCAGCGACCGCGGACCCACCGGTCGCCAGCATCGGATCCAGTACCATGAAATCCCGAATTGCTTCGGCGCCGGGAATCTTGAAGTAGTAGTCGTGCGGCCGGAGGGTCTGCTCGTCCCGATACATCCCGATGTGCCCCACCCGGGCCGAGGGAATGAGCTGGGCAATGCCATCGACCATGCCAAGTCCGGCTCGGAGAATGGGAACCAGGGCGAGTTTCCGGCCGGAGACCTGTACGCCCACCATCGTCTCCAGCGGGGTCTCGACCTCGCAGGGTTCGGTAGGAAGGTCGCGGGTGACCTCGTACGCGATGAGGGTCGCGATCTCGGAGACCAGCTGCTTGAAGTCCCGGGTTCCGGTTTTCCGGTCCCGGAGTAGTGTCATCTTGTGTTGAATCAGCGGATGATCAATGACGGTGAGATTCGGGAAGCTGGGCATGTCGTGGAATGTAGCAGGGGTGTGGGGTCAGAGGTGTGAGGTGTGAGGTGTGAGGTGAGAGGTGTGAGGTGTGAGGTGAGAGGTG
>JBDTQP010000137.1:0-8021 GCA_039932125.1 Gemmatimonadota bacterium | reverse complement strand
CAATAGCAATAATGCTCCGGCTCTTCACCGGCTGATAAAACGACGCGAGCATCAGATGGAGGTTGACGGTGAGTGAATTCATCAGGACGACCTCGCTGGGCCGGCCGCCGACCAACCGCGCCGCGCTCTCCCGGAACATCTCATGATATGAATACCAGGGGCTGTGCCCCTGGAAGTGGGCTTCCACCCCGAGCATTGCCCAGTCATCGAGCTCCTGGATGACCGCGGCCCGCGCGCGTTTCGGCATCAGGCCGAGCGAGTTACCGACGAGATAGTTCCACGGTTTGTGGTGAGGGCCCAGCGGAAAGTTGAACTCCTGGCGAAACTCTCCAAGAGAGTCACGGTCGTCGAGGTCTTGGGCAAATCCCTCGGAGGTCTCGAAGGGCAGGGCTGAAGTCATTCGAATTGCGATCGGCTGAGCCCGAGAAATTCGAGGGCTGTCCCGGCCAGGAGCTGGTCCCGGATCGCGGGCGAGAGGTCGTATAGCGACTCGATCAGCTGGCCGGCCGGCTTTTCACCGAGCGGAAACGGGTAGTCCGAGCCCAGGGCCACCCGTTCCGGCGTCATCAACTTGAGCAACAGACGGAGCGCATCGTTGTCGTGTACCAGGGAATCCACATAGAATTTGCCGAGGTACGCCCGTGGATTGACGGGGTTCTCTGTGGCGACGAGATCGGGCCTCGCAAAGAAGCCGTGCTCGATCCGCCCGAGAGTTCCGGCAAAGGCGCCCCCACCGTGCGCGAAGCAGATCTTGAGGCGGGGCAGCCGCTCGAGGACCCCGCCGAAAATCACCGAACAGATCGCCAGCGTGGTCTCTGCCGGCATTCCGACCAGCCACGGCAGCCAGTACTTCGGCATGCGGTCCTTCCCCAGCATGTCCCAGGGATGGACGAAGACTGCCGCATTCAGCTCCTCCGCCGCCTGGAAAATGGGGAAGAGAACCGGGTCATCCAGGTTCCACTGGTTGACATGGCTTCCGATCTGAACGCCCGGAAATTTCAGTTGCTGAATGCAGCGCTCCAGCTCGCGAATCGCAAGCTCGGGTGCCTGCATTGGGAGTGTGCCCAGGCCGACGAAGCGCTTCGGATGGGCCGCCACGGTCTCCGCGATGTTGTCATTGAGAACCTGTGACAGGTCGAGGGCGTGCTGTGGCTTGGCCCAGTAGCTGAACATGACCGGCACCGTCGAGAGCGCCTGAACCGAAACGCCGTCTTCATCGCACTCTTCAATGCGGCGCAGGGGATCCCAGCAATTGTCCGAGACTTCGCGAAAGAACCTGTCATCGATCAGCATGCGGGCCCGGCAGGGCTTATGATGCTCGAGGTGAATGAATCCGCCATAGCCATACCGTTCCCGAAGGTTCGGAAGCGTATGCGGCAGGATGTGGGTATGCAGGTCAATCTTCAGAACCATTGGTCGCCGGTCCCGAACAGAACGAGGAGGACGCCGGTGCCGGATATTTCCGTCAGGCGTATCGTGCTGCTCGGGTCAACGGGGCGTGCTGCACGGCGCACGCTACTTCTTCCCGGCTGGTATCGGGACCTGCATCGTGTGGCCGCAATTGCGGCAGGTTCGGAGTGTTTCGTCCTGGTAGAAGGTTTCGATGATCGGCTTGAGCTGCTTGCCGAGGTCTTCGAGCTGGAAGGCATTGTCGTGGAGAACTTCACCGCAGTTCTCGCAGAACCAGCGCAAGTGGTCTTTCTCGCCGTCGACCCGCTGCCGTTCTATGACCAGGCCGACGGTGTTGGCCGGACGCTGGGGAGAGTGGGGGATGCCCGCGGGAAGCAGGAACATTTCGCCTTCGCGAATGGGAATTTCGCGAAGCTTTCCATCTTCGATGATCCGGAGGGTAATGTCTCCCTCGACCTGGTAAAAGAATTCTTCACCATCCTCGATGTGAAAATCCTTCCGCTGGTTCGGCCCCCCTACGACCATGACCATGAATTCGGCGTTCTGCCAGATCATCTTGTTGCCCACGGGGGGCTTGAGCAGCTCGCGATGTTCGGTGATAAATCCCTTGAGATTAATCGGCATCAAGCGTGACATAACTGGCCCTCCGTTGATAAACTGGTAGCTCACTGGGAGGTCTTCAATGTACTTGAGGATTGACGGTGGGGGTATTGGGAGGCTGCCGACGGGAAAATCGCTGGCTGACCTACCGCTGACCAGGATTTTTCTGTACTGTATAGCACTTCCTTTCACAGCGAACCCCGAATTCATGAAAAGCCCAGCCCCGTGGCTTGCCGTTGGCAATGTCCCTCCACGCGAGGTGTCCGGGGCTCGCCGGGAGTGCCATCACGCTGCCCAGATTGTGGTCGCTGCGTGCATCAGCTTTCTCCCGAAGAAACCGGACGATAGCCACACCAGCCTGGAATGGATTGGCGGATTGAGCGCGCTGGCTGGCGGAGTGGTTGCCGCCCGCCCGCCCTTCCGGGTAGCGCTCCGGCTCCGGGACCTTGCCTTGCTCCTGCTGAAACCTGACGAAACTGTGGTGTCCCAATATTCTCTGGCGGGCAACACCCTTGCCGGGGGATACCGCTGGCTTCGCCAGCAGGTGGAAGACGCCGGGCTGGATCCGAATCAGCTCACGTCCGCCCGGCATTTCACCATCCCCGGACACCCGGTTGAAGAGGGCGGCGTATTTGCCACGGACAGCCGCTTTCTTGAAGAAATGAACCGCTACTACTCGAATTCGGCCTTGGTCTTCGGGGGTCTGCTCGCCTCCACCCCTGCCGCGTCTCCGGTACGATGCTGGCCCCATCACTTCGACATTGCCACTTTGATCAATGAGGGCGGCACTCGCACAATCGGGGTGGGGCTCTCTCCCGGCGATGAGAACTACGATGAGCCGTATTATTACGTCACGCCTTACCCATACCCTGAAGGTGAACTACCGATCTTGCCGGCTGGGCGGTGGCATCGGAAGGGGTGGACGGGAGCCGTGCTGACCGCCACGGAAATCTGCCAGGTCCATGAAGCCGAATCTCAACGCGGCCGAGTCATGGAATTCCTCGACTCAGCCGTTGCGGCCTGCCGGAGCATGAATACTTCATTGTCCTGACCACGGCGTGGTCCTCCCCCTGAATAACGCCGGCGGGAACGTTGTCGTCTGACTCCCACAGATGGAACTCGGGGCCAACACTTTCCTTAATCACCAGGTCTCATGGCATCTCCCCGCTGGCACGATCTTGGCCCGTTAGAAAATTTCAACAAGTTCCCAGTTACCCCCTTCGCAGTCGACCGGACCCGCCTGGCCATCACTTGCCGCGACGGGCAGTTTGGCGCCATATCGGGGGTCTGCAATCATGCAGGCGGGCCCCTGGGCGAAGGCAGGATGGACGGGGACTACGTCGTCTGTCCCTGGCATAACTGGAAGTATCACCGCCAGACAGGGTTGGGTGAGCCGGGGTTTGAAGACGACGCAGCGCCGAGTTACGAGGTTCGTCTGGATGGCGGCCATCTTTTCATCAACCTGGAGCCGGCTTCGAAGCGCACGCGCGGTCATCACGAGCCGCACCCTCTCGCCCGGAAAGTTGCCCGGGAGCCAGGGCCGGTCCGGGTGCTCGGACTCTCCACGACCGCGATGGACGCGAAAAATCCGCGCTATTCCGGGTCTGACGATCTCCTCGGCATCGCGCTCCGTCACGCATCCATGGCGCTTGGCGCAGAGACGCGGATGATCCGGCTCAATGATCTCTCGTACCGTCACTGCGAAGGGTATTACTCGAAGAGTGCCCAGGCGTGTACCTGGCCCTGCTCCATCACTCAGATGGATCCCTCCGATCAGATGGATCAGGTCTACGAGGGTATCGTGCACTGGGGCGACGTCATCCTGGTGTCCACCCCGATCCGGTGGGGTTCGGCCAGCTCGCTGTATTACAAGATGGTCGAGCGGATGAACTGCGTGCAGAACCAGGTGACAATCGCCAATCGCGTGCTGCTGAAAAACAAGGTCGCCGCTTTCATCATCATCGGAGGGCAGGACAACGTCCAGGCGGTTGCCGGGCAGATGATGGGGTTTTTCGGGGAGATCGGATGCCAGTTTCCCCAATTTCCCTACATCGCGCACACCCGAGGCTGGAGTGCGGAAGACATGGAGCGAAACGTGCAGATCGTGCGCGAGAGCTCCGAACTTCGTGAAGCCGCGGAGGGACTGGCGCAGCGCTCGGTCGAGATGGCGTCACTGCTCGTGTCCGGGGCCATGACCCAGGGCGAGATGTATCGGGGAGGCCGGAAGGCGCACCACCTCAACATGCCCGACGAAAATCGAAAGTGAGACGTTCTGGGCCACCTGAATTTTGCACTCTGAACCATTCACGCTGTCCGCTGAAACAGTGCCGGAACATTCAACCCAGGGAGGTTTTGTGAGACGCTCGATGCGGATGATACGCCAGTCCTTTGGTGCCAGTGTACTCGTTCTCGCGCTCATGGCCAGCGGCGCCAGGATTGTGCGGGCGCAGGAGGATGAAGCCGATCGCAACGCCACCCGGGAACGGGTGCGCACGGCTCTCCAGAACATCGGTCCCCGCATGAGTGTGGATTTCCGGCAGAGTGACAAGCAACCCTACAACTTTGTCGGATCCCTCAAGAACGGATTGTCCAACGCCGAAAGCATGGAGATCCTGGTCATGATCGGTCACAACGACATCCTCACGGTTCAGGCCTATCCCCATATCCCCGGCAACAAGTACATCAACATCGACCGCTCGCCCAACAGCGCGGGTCTCATGCGCAAGTTGCTGAGCTATAACGATGGTGAGTTCTTCACCTGGGGAATGGACGACGTGTACGACTGCTTCGCCCAGTTCACCTTCACGCTCGAATCGGGATTTCCGTCGGAGGCCCTGGACGTCGTGCTGCGAAGCGTCCCGCTGCTCGACAAGAAAGTAGGAGAGATGAGTTTGCTGATCGGCCACTAGATCAAAACCGGGGCGGGCCGAAAGACCCGCCCTGCTATATCGACTGTTTGAGGACCTGCTCCAGCTTCTCCTTCCGTGCTCGACTCAATTTGAGCTTGCTCCCGTCCTGCAGCAGCAGGATGTGCTCGCCATGAAAATACGGCTGGATTTCGACCACCCGGTCGAGGTTGACGATCGCGGAGCGGTGCACCCGGAAGAACCGCGCGGGATCGAGCTGCCCTTCCAGGGCGCTCATGGTCTCCCTCAGCAGGTGACTCTTCCGGGCGATGTGAAGCCGCACGTAGTAGTCCGCTGCTTCGATCCAGTCGATCTCCTCGGTCCGCACGAACAACACCTTGCCCCCATTCTTGACGACCAGCCGGCTCATGTAGGGCTGGCTGCCGCCGCCTGGAGATAGCGGCGGGGGAGCCGGGTTCGCTCTGCCGGTGCTCCTGAGCAGGCCGAGCAGCTGTTCACTCAGGGCTCCCACCTGGCTTTCCCGAACCGTGCGCTTGGCGCGGGCAATGGCCGCGGCAAAACGCTCGTCATCGAACGGCTTGAGCAGATAGCCGAGTGCGTTCACCTCGAAGGCACGCACAGCGAACTGATCGTAGGCGGTCACGAAGATGACGGCGGGCATGTGCTCGGGGCCGATTGCATTGAGCACGTCGAACCCGGTCATCTCCGGCATCTGGATGTCGAGCAGCACCAGGTCAGGCTTGAGTGACTGGATTGCCTGGACCGCGGATTTGCCGTCGCCGCATTCTCCCACAATCTCGATGTCGTTGTCCCGCCGGGCGAGCGATGCAATGCCACTCCGGGCAAGCGGCTCGTCATCCACGACGAGAACGCGGAGACGCGCGGTCACGAGACCAGGACTCCGCTCGTTGTGACCGACCGGAACGGCAGGCGCACGGTCGCGATGGCTCCGCCGGCCGGGTTGTCAGTCAGCTCGAAGGACTGCGCCGATCCATAAAGCTGCTGCAGGCGCGCTCGCGTGTTCCTGAGACCAAGGCCGGTGCCCGGGTCAGGAGTGATGCCGGATAACGTGCCCGGGCCATCATCTTCCACCTGCAGCGTCAATTCGTCATCGTTGCGGAAGCCGCGCACGACCAGCCTGCCGGCCTGGGCCCGCCGGGAGATACCGTGGCGAATCGCGTTCTCCACCAGTGGCTGCAGAATGAGTGTGGGCACGATGGCGTCGAGTGCGGCAGGATCGATGTCCATTTCCACCTTGAGCCGGTCCTGGAATCGAACCTGCTCGATCGCCAGATACCGTTCAATGAATCCGAGCTCCTCGCTCAGCGGCACTTCGGCGGGGCGGCTGTCTTCCAGCATGTAGCGGAGCAGATCACTCAAGCCGGCAAGCATTCGGACAGCATCATCATTGGACGATTGACGAACCTGCATGGCAATCGTGTTCATGGCGTTGAACAGAAAGTGAGGATTCAGCTGCATCCGGAGGGCATGGAGCTCCGCCCGGGCCAGCTGTGCTGAGAGCTGAGACGCAAAGAGCTCACGCTCGCGAAACCGCCGATAGAAATCGGTCGCATATACGATCCCGACGACGGCCGCATAGGCCAGCAGGTTGGTTGGCAGCTGGTAGAGGGCGCTATTGGAGAACATGCTGAACTCGACACGAGCATTCGGATGCAGGTGCAACAGGTGCTGCAGCGACATGGTCGTGATGGAATGGAAAATTGAAAACCCGATTCCCAGAAGAAAATGGATCGCGGCCCGGACGCTCCAGGAATATCGATAGGGAGCGAATCGTCGCGTCGTCCATCCGATGACCGGACCGAGCAGCGCCCAGCCGAGCCAGAACGGCATCTGGAGTCCGAACGCGATCGCCCATGAAAAATCCGGTCGTTCCTGGTGAATGTTGAAGTATGAGTTGCCGGTTTGCAGCAGGCCAAGAAGGGTCGCGAGCCCGAGGATCCGGACAAACGACAGCCAGCGGCGGTCGGAGGAAAGCGCGGGAGCATCCATGATCGAAGGTATATCTGTCGATGGTGGGCGGAAGGGCCGCTCGGGCCAAACGCCGTGCGCTGCAGCCAACTGCTGAAAAGATGGGATGAGCTGAGGCCGCGATAAAATCGAAACCGGCGCCCGCGCCGCTCCGTAAGCGCTTGAGCAGGCGGCCCCCCGCCTCTTCACCCGCTCCCCCATGAATTATGCTGCTGCCGCTCCTTCTGGCCATGCAACTCGCCTCGCCCGACTCGATGAGTGTCTATAATGGCCGGCGGAATGAACTGTCGGTCAGAATCCCTCGATTGGAAGCTGACGTGGTGATCGATGGGTCGCTCGACGAGCTGGCGTGGTCGCGGGCGGGGATGCTGACCGGCTTTTCACAGTTCTCACCGAGTGACGGACTCCCGGCAGTGGACTCCACCGAAGTCCTCGTCTGGTATTCACCGTCGTCGATTTATTTCGGCATTCGCGCCTTCGAGCAGCATGGTCAGGTGCATGCGACACTCGCCGACCGCGATCGTATCTTCGCCGACGACAATATCCAGATTCTGCTCAGCACCTTCAACGATGGCCGGCAGGCTACCGTCTTCATGGTGAACCCCCTGGGCGTTCAGGCTGACGGTTCTCTGGTGGAGACGGGCCAGGCTGGGCAGACGGGCATCTTCGGAGGCGGCGCTGTTTCCCGGGATCCTACCAACCTGAATCCGGATTACGTCTTCCAGTCCAAGGGCAGGATCACCGAATACGGTTATGAAGTCGAGGTTCGCATTCCATTCAAGAGTCTGCGGTACCAGTCGGCCGGGGAACAGACCTGGGGTTTCAATGTCGTCCGGCAAATTCAGCACTCAGGGTACGAGGACTCGTGGGCGCCGGCCAGGCAGAGCAGCGCGTCGTTTCTCGCGCAATCGGGAAAGCTTACGGGTCTGACCGAGATTCATCGCGGGCTCGTCCTCGACCTTCAGCCGGAGCTGACGGCCCGCGTCGACGGAGCGCCGCAGTTGAACGGCTGGGACTACCAGAGACGCGATCCTCAAGTTGGCGGGAACGTCCGCTGGGGCATTACTAATAACCTGACCCTCAACGGCACCGCCAATCCAGATTTTGCCCAGATCGAATCGGATGCCGGCCAGGTCACGTTTGATCCGCGGCAGG
>JBDTQP010000136.1:0-8058 GCA_039932125.1 Gemmatimonadota bacterium | reverse complement strand
CACGCGCAGATGGGTAACAACCGCACCACGGGGTCACGGGACTAACGGAGGCTCCCGCGGGTAACAGCTTACCGCTGGTACTGCCCTGTCTAGGATGTCACATCGAGCAGAGCGAGGGATCTCAAGCTCAAGGTGTTCCGGTCGTCATGGTTCGCAGCACACCTCAAACTTGAGATCCCTCGCTCTGCTCGGGATGACAGCCGGCGCGCCTTGAGTCCACCAGCTAATGCCGTTCCAGACATCCAATCACAGATCTTCCAAGCATCCAATCATCGTCATTTCATCCAGGAAGCTTGACTCGGTCGCACATTGCCGAACAGTGTAGTTGCCAGTACGTTCAGGTTCGATGTTCCATCAAGATCCCCGCATCCATTCCGCACCTCGGAGTATCCCTAATGCGCCGCCATCTTCAGTTCTGTCTGACAGTCATGATCACGCTCACGGGTGCGGCCAGCTTCGGTTGCGCCCCTGACTCAACTTCGCCGGAACCTGCGGCACTGAGCAGCCCGCCTTCGGCCCCGGCACATGTACGAACAACCGCCGGCCCGGGCGTCATCATGGCCGCCGGAGGCGGGTCTGAAGGCAACCAGGGCGTCACCACCGCGTGGTCTTATAAACTCTACAGCGAGCTGGTGCTGAACGGCGATATCAACGGCGACGGCGTGGTCAAAGTCGCCATTCTCGAGACCTCGCCCCAGTCGACCTTCATGGTGAACTACTTCAACTGGATAGGGACCACAGTCGGCATCACAGTCGTCGCCAAGGACTATCTCGTCCCCAAAAAGGCCGATGCCAACTCGGCTGCCCTGGTCGGAGGTGTCGCCACCTCGGACGTCATTTTCATCAAGGGCGGCGATCAGGGCGTCTACTACGATCAGTGGAACGGCACCCTGCTCGAGACCAACATCAGAACGGTCGCCAACAACGGCGGCGGCATCGGCGGCACCAGCGCCGGCGCGATGAGTCTTTCGGAGTACTGCTTCTGCGGCAGCATGGATATGATCTCGACCGATGTGCTTCGCGACTCCCACACCAGATTTCTCGATGATGCCTCACAGCCCGGCACGTCGGGTATTCATACTGACTTTCTCTCGTTCCTCAGCCACCTTGTCATCGATAGCCACTTTACCGAGCGCGGACGCCTGGGCCGAACGCTTGGCATCCTCGCCCGCGCGACCGAAGACAGCGGCATCGACGATCTCCTCGCGATCGGGATCGAGGCACGCACCGGTCTCGTGATCCGGAACAACGTCGCGAACGTCATTGGTATAGGCGAGGTATCCTTCATTCACCAGTCACCCGCGACGGTCCGTATTCGCGATACCGGGCATCCACTCGTCTACACCAACCTGGTAATGGACCGGCTGACCGAAGGATGGAGATATGATCTGAATGTTCGAGGCATCATCACATCGTCTCTTCCCGCCGGCGTGACACCAGTGACGTACGCGGGAAATGGAGCCGTCAACATCGGATCGCTTACGATCACCGGCTCCGTCGAAGCAGACAAGAGCAAGTTTGCCATGGTCGCCACATACAAGCCGGCCAATTACACGCTGAAGCCGACCACCGCCACCACTTTCGTTCGCAACGGCATCGGGTTTACGGATGCCGGACGCAGCGCGACCCGAGACGACAAGCAGGAATCGATTTTTCGCGCGATGTTCGATCAGCCATCGTTCACCGGCTTCCTCGGATTCAGCGGCGGCACCCTCACTCGTACCGCCGCGGCCCCCGATGAAATTCTACTCGGCGGCACGCTGGCCTCCATCATCCTTGATGGCAAAGGAATCACCTGGCGGGGACTGTCGCCGTATCCGTCCAACTATGCCACGGCGGGTGGCGCTCTCAAGGCTGCCGCACTCACGAATCTCTCGGTGAATGTCCTGGCCGAATCCGCCACCCGCAACATGCGCTATAACAGCAGGATCCACTCGGTGGTGCCGTGAGCTCCCGGCACTACTGCGGATCATTTCCGCGTGATTGAGCTTTTCACCCTGGGCTCGCTCGACCTCCGCCAGGACGGCCAGGAAGTGCGAGCCGTCCTTCACCAACCAAAACGCCTGGGGCTTCTCGCCTACCTGGCAGTCAACACGCCCCGCCGATTTCACCGGCGCGACGCGCTGCTGGCCATGTTCTGGCCCGAGCTCGATCAGAGCCACGCCCGAGCCGCCTTGCGCCGCGCGCTCTATTTCCTGCGTCAGGCACTGGGTGATACCGTCATCATCGGGAGAGGCGACGAGGAGCTCGCGGTCGCGGCTGAAGGGTTTTCCTGCGACGTTGCGCTGTTCGAGCAGGCGCTCACGGCTGGAGATCCGGCCCGCGCGATCGAGCTCTATCGCGGAGACTTGCTGGAGGGTTTCTACGTTTCCCAGGCTCCCGAGTTCGAGCACTGGCTGGACCAGGAGCGCTCGCAGCTCCGGAATCGCGCGACGGGTGCAGTCAAGACGCTGGTAGATGAAGCCGAGCGGGAGGGAGACCTCGAACGGGCGGCGCGCTGGGCTCAGCGCATGGCTCTTCTGGCACCCTACGACGAGGTTGTCTTTCGACGGGTCGCGGGCTTGCTCGACACCATAGGGGATCGCAGTGGAGTGATCCGGGCCTTCGAAGAATTCTCCAGTCGCATTCACGATGCCTACGAGATCGAGCCCTCAGCCGAGACCAGGCGGTTCATTAACCAGATCCGGGCACGACAGCCCGAGCCCGCTGCGCCGCACGAGGTTCCCGCTGAACCACCTCCGCCAGCAGGTGCGCGGGCCATCGCGGTGCTTCCGTTCACTGTGCGCGGCGCCGCGACCATCGCTTACCTGGCGGAAGGGATGGTTGACCTCCTGAGCACAAAGTTCGAAGGCGCGGGAGACCTCCGCACCATCGATCCTCGCGCGCTTCTCACCTTCCTCGGACCGGCCCGCTCAAAATCCCCTGATCCGGACGTGGGCCGCGCGACCGCGTCCCGGTTTGGCGCCGGGCACTATCTGCTGGGGAGCGTGGTGGAAGCGGGCGGCCGGCTCCAGATCAGCGGATTCCTTTACCAGGCGAGTGGGGAGCTGGTCGCTTCGGCGGAATCACGGGGCGGCACTGAGGCGGAGATCTTCGACCTGGTCGACGACCTGGTTCGTCAGCTCCTGGCGGACCGAAGCCGGGAGCCTGGCGGACGAGTGACCCGGCTGGCGGCGCTCACGACGGCATCATTGCCCGCGCTCAAGGCCTACCTTCGGGGCGAGCACGATTTCCGCCAGGCAAAATATTTTGACGCGATTGACTCCTTCCAGGAAGCCGTCTCGGTCGACGAGGGGTTCGCGCTTGCCTATTACCGGCTTGCCGCCGCGACCGCCGCGAGTGCGATGCCCGTGCTGGCCCGCGAGGCCGCCGCGAAAGCGAATGAGCATCGCCAACGGCTGGCACCACGCGACCGGCTGCTGCTCGATGCGCAGCGGGCCTGGCTCACGGGATCGGCGGCCGAAGCGGAGAGTCTCTACCAGGCGATAGTCTCCAACTTTCCGGAGGATATGGAAGCCTGGTTCCTCCTGGGCGACCTGCTTTTTCATTCGAATCCGCTTCGCGGCCGCTCCATCACCGACGCGCGGCACGCCTTTGAACGGGCGCTGGAGCTGGAGCCCGACCACGTGACCTCAATGGTCCACCTGGTCCGGATTGCCGCGGTCGAGGGAAAGACCGCCGAGCGGGATGAATTAACAGACCGGATCATCCGGTTGAGCCCGGGCAGCGACAGCGCGATACCGATGCAGGCACTGCGGGCCTACGCCCGGAAGGATCCGAGTGAGATTGCCGCCGTAAACGCCGAGCTACAGAAGGCGCGAGCCCTGACGATCGGGGTTTCGTTCTCCGACATCGCCCTGTATTCGGGAAATCTAAAGGCAGCAGAGGAGCTGGGAAGAGAGTTCCTGCGGACGGTGCGCGCCCAGGATCTTCGCGCCCTCTGCCACATCGTGCTCGCTCACGTGCTCGGCGCTTCGGGCCGCTGGGAAGACGCGCGCATTGAGCTGACTCATGCGCGTGAACTCGAGCCTTCATGGTCGCTCGAAATGCGGGCACTGCTGGCAGCTCTGCCGTTCGTGCCCACCAGTGCTGCAGAACTTGCATCAGTTCGGAAAGATCTGGAGGAGTGGATCCCTTCCGGCACGGCGCCGAGTCTCAATCTGGTGTTTGCCACGCACAATGAGCTGCATCCGCATCTTCGGGAATACCTAATCGGCCTGGTCGCGGTTCGTGGTGGCGACCCGACTGCTGCGGAACGCGCTCTCCAGCGGCTGCAGGAACTGGAACGTCCCACCGCGAACGCGGGCTTCGTCGGCAACCTCGTGCTGAGTCTTCGCGCGGCTCTTGCCTGGTCACAGGGAGACGCGAAAGCCACGCTTCGCATCCTTGAAGCCATGCGGGTCGAGGTCTGGTTTCAGCTCACGGTTGCCTCTCCTTTTTTCTCCCAGGGATTCGACCGATACCTCCGAGGCGAAGCACTCGCTCAGCTTGGCCGCGACGAGGAGGCCAATTCGTGGCACCGCGCGCTCGATGAACGCTCGCCTTTCGAGCTGATCTACCGCCAGGTTGCGGAAAAAGCGCGGCATTCCTCAGTCTAGCTCTGCTATCCTGACCGCTACCGAACGAGCTGGAGAACAGGTTGTGGTGCAACTGGCCGGGAAGGTGTGAGCCCTATCTCATCGAGGAAGGTGGAATCGCCGCTCGGCTCGCCACGCCGCACGAGAGCGCGGGTCAGCACCAGTCGATCTTTGGCGCGGGTCATGCCTACATAGAGGAGGCGCCGCGCCTCTTCGATCTCGCCGAGTCGATGATTCAGCAGCGCCTGATGCCCGGGCATCTCACTATCTTCGACACCCACCAGGTAGACGCGGGAGAACTCGAGACCCTTGGTCGCATGAAGCGTGAGCAAGTTGACGCGATCACGCGCCAGCTCCGCACCGTCTGAGCGCGAGAGCGCCACGCGATCGAGCAGCTGCCGAATGGATTCATTGAGATCAGGGGACTCACTTGCCAGGACGAGTCCACGAAGCCGGGCCACCGCCGCGGGATAGCGCTGCGCAGCGGTGCGCTCCTCCCGAAGTCGTTCCATCAGCTTCTTTCCGCCGAGCCGATCGATCACCTCGTCAACCGTGGGATACTCCCCGCGCCTGGCAAGGCTGTATTCATCGAGTGCCTCGCCGTATCGGCCGAGGGTGTGCAGGCTCGCAATTTCGAGCAGCTTCCTGGACTCATCGGTCTCGGACTCGTTATCGAGAGCAAGGGCAAGTCCGAGATAATCGAGCAGATCGACCAGTGCGGCCTTTCGCGCGCGTTCGCTCCGCGCGCGGACCAGGTGCCCATAGACCTGGGCAAGCGCTACGGCATCATCGAGTGCATGGTGGGAGCGTCCGGTTTCGACACCGTACCTGATAGCGAGATCAGCGAGGCGGGCGCTCTGACTCGAGATGGACCGTGCCAGCGGCAAGCTGTCAAAGAAAGCGAGATCGTCGGAGCCTGGAAGATCGTGGGCCAGGCGCCGGAGCACCGGGACATCGAACTCGTGGCCGTTGTGCGCGATGAGGATGTCGTTTCCGACGAACTCACGAAATCGGGGCCATATCTTCTGGAAACCAGGGGCGTCGGCCAGGTCGGCATCACGATAGCCGTGGACTTCCGTTGCCTTTGCCGAGATCGTGCGATCGCAGCGGACGAGAGACTGGAATTGATCCACGATGGTGCCATCCCGCACCCGAACCGCGCCGATCTCGATCACCTCACATTCGTTGATGTCATTGTCGGTTGTCTCCAGGTCAAAGGCGACGAAGTCACGGCGGTTTTCGATCCAGCCCCGGCTCTCCTCCAGCTGTAGCGCTTTGAAGAGCCGGATGGGACAATCCGGCTCCGCCAGGGCGCTCAGGACGAGATCTTTCTCCGGGACCTGATCCGGCGGCGTGGCGGTGGTGATCAGGCTGAATCCGGCTTTCAGCAGCATGCCGCGGAGCGCCAGCTCTATTCCATTGGCGGGCAGGATCCAGATTCTGCCACCTCCGGCAGCAACCGCCCGAAGCTGCGAGGCGAGATTGCCGGCGCCGGGGTACGTCGCGGGATCAGTGAGTTTGTCGGCTTCAGTCTCGAGAGGATTCCGGTAGGCGCCGGCGCCCTGGGCGAGAATCGCATCCACGAGCGGTGTCAGACTCAGGTGAGACCGATAAACCGCTTTGAGATTTTCAACTGCGTAAATGAATCTCCAGGCCTTCCTGGCGTCTGGCTCGCCCCGATGTTCGAGCGCATAGACGCGCAGGGCCGCGAGGAGGCCGGTGTTCACATGATGGTTCCGGATATAGTCCAGCAGGAGCGGAGGCAATACGAGCTCGGCGAGCGCTTCCACGGCCACGAAGTCATCGGGCGAGATCATGACACGCAGGGAGGCGAGCACCTGGGCAATCACTTTATCATCGGCGATAGCACGACCGCGGCTTGGCCGACAGGGGATTCCCGCGGCGAGCAGGCGAGCTTCGAGCCGCTCGCCGCTCTCGTGCCGGCGGTAGAGGATGCCGATGTCGCCCCAGCTCAGGTTGTTCTCCCGTTTGTCAGCGAGAAGATCGGACACGATCCAGTCTGATTCGTGATCCTCTTCGGGGAATTGAAAGGCCTGGACGGCGAACGGCGACTGGCGCGTGGCGTGAAGCTCTTTTTCGAAGAGCGGCGGGTTCTGCCTGATGAGATTGCGCGCAGCGTCGAAGATGGCGGAGGAGCAGCGGCAGTTTTCATCGAGGACAATCGGCCGACCCAGACCAAAGTCGACGCGGAACTGATTCAGGATCAGTGGATCGGCACTCGCCCAGCTGAAGATGGACTGCTCATCGTCACCGACGGCAAAGATGTTTCGATGGTGTGCCGCGAGTGTCTTGAGAATCTCATACTGAAGGATATTCAGATCCTGGAACTCGTCCACCAGGATACCGTCCCACTGGCCGGCCACCTGGGCGGCGATATCCGGGCGCTGGCGAAACAGGTTGGCCGTGAGGACCACGAGGTCATCGAAATCCGCCATGTTGGCCGCATGAAGCATTGTCTGATACTGGAGCAGCCGGCGTTGGTCCTGCGGTGTCAGCTCATAGCCCTGGATGCGATGCCGGCCGAAGAGATTGAGCGTCGTGCTGCGGAATTTTCGGGGGACCCGCAAGCGACCCAGCGCGGCGTGCTGATATGCTTCGTCGGCGACCCCGAACCCAGCCTGGAGTCCCACATCGGCATTGTGCGTGCGCAGGATCTTGAGACAGAGGGAATGAATCGTCCCGCGGGTGACTTCATCACCATCACGGCCCAGGTTTTTCCTGAGCCGCTGGACGATCTCCTCAGCGGCCTTGTTGGTGAATGTTACTGCGCAAAGGCGATCGGGTGCGAAGCCATGTCCCTTGATCAGGTGCTCAATACGACCCACCAGGCACGAGGTCTTCCCTGCCCCGGGACCGGCCACGACGAGCGTGGGACCCAGGTCGGCTTCGATGGCGAGACGCTGCAGCTCGGAAGGAAAGGTCACAGCGAGACGGTGCAGAGTGCAGGGTGTGGGGTGCAGGCGAGGAGAGGCACGTCACCAAAGCGAGAACGCAGATGATTGGTCACGGAAGAGTTTGAGAGTGTGGTAGAGATCATTCAGAAATATAGCGGGTGTGGGAAGGTGTCTTGGAGACCATCAAAACGGCGTCCCCGCACCTGCTATGCCTGTAGCTTGAGATCCCTCGCTCTGCTCGGGATGACACCTGGTGAGCTTGAAGATCAGCAGGCAATGCGGTTCAAATCATCCGCTCACAACGATCCAATGCGCCTGCTTACGCTCACTGCTTGCCGCTCACCATTTTCTTCGCGCGAGGTGAGCGTCAAGTGAGATGCATCCGGTGCAGAAACTTTGAGGCGGGAGACACTTCCGAATGGAGGCACTAGACTATGGTCATCGGTGAAACGCGAATGCAGCGCGGCAAAACGCGGAATCGCCAGGCCCCCCGACTAAGGGATAACTCCGCTTCGCAGAATGGCCGTCATTCCATTCACGCGGCCTGAGCGCAGGAAAACGCGATG
>JBDTQP010000135.1:0-8059 GCA_039932125.1 Gemmatimonadota bacterium | reverse complement strand
GCTGCGCCGAGTTGATACTGCCGAGAAAACGAAGGTCGATGTCGTAGGCGGACGTCAACCCGGTTGCCTGAAAGAGGACCGGACTGCCGCTGATGCCGCTCTGGGAGACCGAAGCAGCGAGAGTATTGGGACCGGGAGAAGGGTCGAGCACCCAGCTGCCGAGGGTCGCGATGCCATTGTTTGTGGTGGTTACCGGATTCCCGGTGATGCTGCCGCTTCCCGCGGTGACCGCGAAGGTCACTACGACACCGGTGACACCATTTCCAAATGCGTCAGCAACGAGGACGGCGGGAACGACCGGAACCGCTGCACCGGCAAGCGCACTCTGCGACACTGGAGTTACGGCCGTGATGGTGGCGGGAGCCCCTGGAGTGGAGTTCGCAGTGAAAGTGACGGAAGGAAGGCCGGCCACGCTCGCGTTAAGCGTGTTGGTTCCCGTCGTGGTGCCCACGACCCAGTTTCCAACAACAGCAATGCCGTTGGCCCCGCTCCGCGCACTCGCACCCTGCACCGTCCCTCCTCCGGAAGCGACCGTGAAGGTCACTCGAATCCCCGATACGGGATCGCCACTCTCATCCTTGACGAGCACGCTGGGAGGATTCGCCACCGCCGTGGAGATCTGCGCGCTCTGCTGATCACCGCCCGCAATGGCAATGGCGGCAGCGCTCCTGGAAGGCTCGCTCCCGCCGCATGCAATCAAGCAGGCAAGCAGTGTGGGGAGAATCACACCCCCGGACCGGTGTCTGATCCCAATTCTCATTCTTCAAACCTAAACCCGGGAGAGTCACCTGCTGCGGCACAGGTTACAGCTGGCGGCCGGGCCAGCGGGCCCGGAATCGCAAGGGATTCTGAAAGAGGTGACTCGGGAGCAGGAAGATGACGAGGAACATGCCGAAAGACAGCAACAGACCGAGAATCAGGATCTCCAGGCGGCGCACGGCAAGAAATACGATACTGGTGATGAGCGCGATGGTAAACGCAAATACCGCAAGCAGTCCACGGCGGACCTGTTGGGCCAGGAACCGTTGGAGCTCCAGTGTGTCCCGCGGATGCCAGCGCACCCGGAGCTCCTCCCGCTCGATGCGTCGCAGCAGGTCGCGAAGCGTGCGCACGGTAGACGCCGCTTCGTGCGTCCAGTCGGTGAGGGGACTCTTGCCCTCGCCATCGAGCAGCCCGCTGATCATCCGATCGCGGTAGCGTTCGATCGCCGGTCGAATGACCGTCATTCCATTGAAGTTGGGATCGTAGCGAAGCCCCAATCCCTCGACCAGCACGGCCGCCCGTCCGAAATAGACCAGTTGTGACGGAAGCATCAGAGGCCAGTTGTAAAACGTCTTGAGAATGTCTTCCACGATGCGCTGAAGCTGCCGCGGCGAGTAATCGTCGCGGAACGACAGCGACATCAGCTCCTGCGCCGCATCACGCACCGTGCCTCGATCGACGTCCGGATCGAGGATGCCCAGCTCGTAGAAGCCGTTGATCACTCCGTCGACATCCTGCCGGGCCGCGGAGAGAATAGTCCGGATGATGCGAACCCGGCTCTCCCGCTCCACCGGAACGACCATCCCGAAATCCAGCAGCACGACGCGACCGGCGGGATCCACCAGCAGATTGCCGGGATGCGGATCGGCGTGGAAGAAGCCGTCAATCAGCATCATCTGGAGATACAGCTCGACGATAGTGCCGATCAGCGACTGGAGCTCAATCTCCCCGCTCGCGATCCGTTCCTGCAGGCGATCGATCCGGGTCCCCTCGATGAATTCGAGTACCAGCACGCGCCGCCGCGTGAGCGGTGTAACAACCTCCGGAATGACGACCCGCGATTCCGCGGCAAAGTTTTTCCGGAGAATGGAGGCATAGCGACCTTCCTCCCGGAAATCCATTTCATCGCTGATTCGCCGCTGAAACTCCTGGACGATCGCCGTGATCGCCCGGACATGGTGGTTGGGAAAGAGCAGGTTAAGGAGGAAGAGGATCTTGAAGGAGACATCGAGATCCGATCGTACCAGGTCCTCGACCCCGGGCCTGAGAATCTTGACGACGACTTCGCGTCCGGCATACTCCGCGCGATGGACCTGGCCCAGCGACGCGGCGGCCAGCGGCTCGCGATCGAACCGGGCGAACACGTCACCCACCGCACTGCCCAGCTCCGCCTCGACCACTCGCTCGGCCACCCCGGGCGCCAGGGGAGGCACTCGGTCGGCCAGTGTGGAAATGGCACTCAGGTACGGCTCAGGGAGAATGTCGGCGCGAGAGCCAAAGACCTGCGCGAGCTTGATGAAGGCAGGACCGAGGTCGGCGAGCGTAACGGTCAGCAGCTCAGCCCGGCGCCGGTCGGCCTCCTCGGTCCGCCTCGCGGGACTGCCGAAGACGACGAAGCGGCGCCGGTCGCGGAGAAAGGCGAGGACAAAAGGGAAAAGCCGAAAGAAAACAGTTAGCGCTCGCACCTATACCCATTACCAATGGAAGCGATCAGCGTGCACCCTGCACCCTGCACTTCTGCACCCTATTGCCAGCACCCTGCACCCTGTGCTCTGCACTCTGCATTCTGCACTATGGACTACCACCTATTTCGGCAATACCGTCGCCACGACCGGTCCGGGCCGAATGAGCATCCTCTCCACCCGGTTGGGCGACGCCGCGACAATGTCGAACTCCAAGCCGTTAAAGACGAATCGTTCACCGGGGCTGGGAATTCTTCCAACCAGGTCAATGAGCACGCCACCGATGGTCGTGGCTCGGGTCGACAGAGTGACGTCGAAGCGCTCTTCGATGGCGGACGGAGGCGTCGCGCCATCGGTTTCGAAGACACCGGTAGACGCCGCCGCTGACTCCAGTGTTTCGGGATCGTGCTCGTCAAAAATCTCTCCGACCAGTTCTTCCAGCAAATCCTCCAGCGTCGCCAGACCCGCCGTGCCGCCGAATTCATCCAGGATGATCGCAAGGTGCCGCCGCTCGCGCTGCATGTCGAGCAGGAGATCGCCCGAGCGGCGAGTGACCGGCGCCAGCGTGACGGGCCTGACCGGCAGCGGGGCGCCGGGAGTGAGCTTGAAGAGATCGAACGCGTGCAGCATGCCGACGATATCGTCCAGGGTGCCGCGATATACCGGGATGCGGGTGTAACCGCTCTGCGCAAAGGTGACCCGGATATCCCCGAGGTCGGCGTCCTCGGCGATGGCCACGATATCCGTGCGCGGCGTCATGACCTCACGCACCGGGCGATCGCTGAAGGTCATGACGCCCGCGACCATCATCATTTCTTCATCGGTTTCGATTCCGGCGGCCGAGCCTTCGCGAAGAAGCGACCGGACCTCGGCCGGCCGTCGGCCCTGGGTCGTGGGCAGGAGCGGGGCGACCAGCATCGCCCACGGCCGGAGCACCGGAACCACTTTCTCAACGATGAGCTCCGCTCGTGGCTGGGCCAGCCATCGAGGCACGAGGTATCCGCTGAAGAGCACCAGCGGCACCGCAACGAGAACGATCAGTAATGCCAGGATAAAGAGCCTGAGGCCGGTGAACACCGCCGGAAAACATGCGCCCAGGATGATGACGCCCAATGACATTGTCGCCGAGGCGGCGGCAAGGTACTGGTCGATCCGCGCGAGCCAGGCGGGAGAAGGCGGGCCGCCCCGAATCCGGCGCGAGGCGGCGCGGGTAAGCTCAAGACGTCCGACAGAAACCAGCGCGGCGTTCGCCGCCGCCCCGAAGACGGCGAGGAGCAGACCAAAACCGAAGGCCGCCCAGATCATGACGTGCCCTTCGCTGATTCAACCGGGACCGGCTCCAGCGGATAGACCTGGACGCGCTGCACCCGGCGGCGCACCACCTGGTCCGCTACGAAGCGATACTTGTCGATTTCGACCTGTTCACCGGGCCGGGGCACTCGCCCGAACAGCGCGAGCATGAGCCCGCCTACCGTGCTGACGTCCTCCCGATTGAAGCTGTGCCCGAGCACGCCCTCGAGCTCCGCGAGTGAAGTCTTTCCTTCTACGACCAGGTGCGAATCAGCCGTCTCCTGGATCGGAGCGACTTCATCGGTATCGTGCTCATCATGAATTTCGCCCACGATCTGCTCGAGAATGTCCTCCAGTGTGATGATGCCCGCCGTCCCGCCGAACTCGTCCACCACGACGGCAAGATGACTGGGGCCACGCTGGAAATCATGAAGCTGCCGGTCGAGGGTCTTGCCTTCCGGGACGAACGCAGCCGGGCGGATCAGAGTATGCCACGAGGTCCCGCTCTGCTCATCGGCCATGCTCGCCAGCATGTCCTTGGCATAGAGAACGCCAGCCACGGAGTCGGGGTGCTCGTCATAGACGAGAAGGCGCGCGTGCTCGCAGCTGCGAAGCGTGGCAATCACCTCGTCCCGATTAGACGAAATGTCCACAGCGACGATATCGATTCGGGGCGTCATGACCTCGACGATCGTCGTGTCCGCGAGGGTGAACAGTCCCAGGAGCATGTCACGTTGATTGGTGCCCGAGTCCCGTCGCCGCGCTTCGGAGGACTTTGGCCTCCCCCGGTGATCCGCCCAGTTCACCAGGCGAAGGAGGGGGCGAAATGGCACCAACGTGCGGAGGGCTGCCGGCTGAAGCATGTCCGGAAGGTCCGGAGCGACGGTAGCGAGCAACCGGGGCAGGCTGTCTCCCACGATCCAGACCAGCACCACGACCAGGAGCAGGCGCGCCATCGCCCACATCGGCGGCCAGGTCCACCAGGAAACCGCGATCGCGGCAAAGGCGCCGGCGAGCACCAGCAGTGCCAGGTGCGCCACGTGCAGACCGCGCGAGGACGACACTTCATCGTTCTCGGCTGCAAGCTGACCAGCAAGAAGCTTGGGCAGGCCTTCTCCCGCTTCGCCCGCAAGCGCAAGCCATCCTGCCCACAAGGCGAGCACCCCGGCGACAAGTGGAGCTACCAGGAGCTGAAGGACAGCGAGCAGTGAACGAATCACGGAGATCCAGGGTGACAGCATGACCTGCACGAGGGTAACACGCACATAGCGAACATGAGTTCTAGCGGCCCTTTCCCGCCAGCAGTCGGACGTATTTCTCCTGTCGCTGCCACATCGGGGAGTGCTCCCGGCCGGCATCGTCCGGATGCTCGTAGCCGAGCACATGGAGGATACCGTGGACTATCAGCCTGGTAAATTCCTGGCGCTCAGACACGCCAAAGCGCCGTGCCTGCTGCCTCGCTACCAGGGAGCAGATGTAGATGTCACCCATCAGCGTTCCGTCTGGCGCCGGCAACGGAAAGGAGAGCACATCGGTCGGCCAGTCGTGTCCCTTATGCCGGCGATTCAGTTGCCGCATCCGAACGATCCCGAGAAAAGTGATCGAAAAACCGGCGTCACACTTTTCTTTATGCAGCACCGTCTCGACGATCTGCCGGATACGCCCCATGGAAACCGGAAGACTCCGACCTCCGACTCGCACCGATCCCCGGTCCGCCATCAACCCGGCCCGCGGCGGCGGAGCAAAGTACCTGGCTCAGCCATGGGGATTCTCCGGCTTCTTTTCCTGGGGAAACCGCGCGGCGATCCCTCCGATGTTTCCCGGATACTCAACCCGGACGTGCCGCATGCTGCTCATCACCCGGACGAATTCCTCCTTCACCCGGTCCAGCTCGCTCAGGGTGAGGGGCGCATCCCGCAGCTGGCCCGAATCAAGCTTCTCCTGAATCAGAAAATCGACGGCGCCGCGGACCCGCTCGACCGTTGGATCGCCCAGCAGCCGGAGAGCGGCTTCCGTTGCATCGGCCAGCATCACAATGGCCGTCTCGGCGGAACGGGGACGCGGCCCGGGATAGCGGAATTCTTCAGGATCTACGCTGTTGCCGCCGTCCTTCCGCGCGCGATCGAGAAAGTACTCGATATACTGCGTCCCATGATGTTCGGGGATAAACGCGACGATGCGCTCCGGGAGACCGGCTTCGCGAGCGAGCGCCATCCCGTCTATCACATGATTGCGCACGATCGCGGCTGATTCGCGTGGGTCAAGACTGTCATGCGGATTCTGGCCGGGGCGTTGGTTCTCCACGAAAAAATCCGGATGCCGGGACTTGCCGAGATCGTGGTAATAGCAGCCGACCCGGGCAAGCAGCCCGTTGGCTCCGATGGCGTTGCAGGCGGGTTCGCAGAGACTGGCCATGGCCAGGCTGTGCGCGTAAGTGCCCGGAGCATCCTGGGCGAGACGGCGGAGCAGCGGACGTCCCTGGTCGGACAGCTCGAGCAGCGTGATGTCGGTCGTCACGTGAGTGGCGGATTCCGCAACCGGAAGGAGCAGCATCGAAACGGATGCGCTTCCCAGCGCGGTGACGGCTCCCCGCATGGCACTCCATCCCATCTCCGCTATCACCCACCCGTGCATCAGGCCCAGCGTAAGCGAGACCAGACCGTACGCGATGATGGTGGCCCCGAGGGTGAAATACAGTTCTTTCCGCCGGCGCGCCGCGCGCGTGCCCACCGCGGCGGCGACGCCGCTGATAAGAGTGATGAAAAGGACATCCGCGTCCCGAAGCGCCCACTGGCTCCCCAGCAATACGGCCAGCATCGTGGCCGCGTACAGCCCGAGTCTTCCATTGTAGATCAGGGTGACCAGGATGGCCGCGAAAGGAACCGGGATGAGCTCGGGCCGTCCGGGCAGCAGCCGGCTCACCAGCGCCGCCGACCCAATCACCAGCGTGAACACAAATCCGAAAAACAGCATCTCCCGAAGGCTGCTGTAGGTTTCCCAGCGGTAGAACATGAGCAGCAGCCAGAACGTGCTGAGGACCAGGCAGTTGAACAGGATCGGACCGCCAACCGAACGCAGTAACCCCACGCCCTCGGACAGACTCTCGACATAGCTCGAGAGGGCGGAAAGATTGAGACTCTGATCGCGCGTGACCGTCTCGCCGAGCGACACGATCCGGTCGCCAGCACGAATCACGTGGCGCAAGGAATCAACGATGACGAGCGGGCGGCTCGGCTGCGAGCTGCGGCGGGCGGGCGGTTCGATGTACTGAGTGACTTTTTCCCAGAACACGAGATCAGTCGGAGCCACCACCTCGCGCTGGGCAACGGCACCTATCTGATACACCGGCACTTCCTGCGAGCCCGTCGAGGGAAACGCGAGATAGGTGATGAGAGCAACCGCAAAAAGAACTGCCCATCGAATCAGGTGGAACCAGACCCGTCGTACACGAGGCATGCCCGCGAGCGCCTCTTCCCTGATCTCCGGCCAGGACGCGGACATCAGCCGCTCTGGTCCTCCGCGTAGGCGCGAATGATTTCCCGCACCAGCCGGTGCCGGATCACATCGTTTTCAGTGAGATAACAGAACGAGATGCCTTCGATGCCGGGAAGAATGCGCTCGACCTGGACGAGACCCGATTCCTCGCGCCGCGGCAGATCGATTTGCGTCTTATCGCCGGTCACGACCGTTTGACTGTTCACCCCGAGCCGGGTGAGAAACATCTTCATCTGAGCACCGGTCGCGTTCTGCGCTTCGTCCAGGATAATGAACGCGTCGGAGAGTGTCCGTCCCCGCATGTAGGCCAGCGGAGCGATTTCGATCGTGCGGCTTTCCAGCGCCCGCTGCACCCGGTCGTGCGGCATCATGTCTTCGAGAGCATCGTAAAGCGGCCGGAGGTAGGGATCTACCTTGGCCTGGAGGTCACCGGGCAGAAAGCCAAGCGACTCACCGGCTTCTACGGCCGGCCGCGCGAGGATGATGCGCTTGACCCGCTTGCGCGCAAGCGCCTCGACCGCCTTCGCGACGGCGAGATAGGTCTTTCCCGTACCAGCCGGTCCAATCCCGACGACAATGTCGTGAGTGCTGATCGCCTGCAGGTAGTCCCGCTGTCCCGCCGTCTTCGGCGCAATGACACGACGAAGTCCGGGGAGCACGATTTTCTGATCGCCCCCCGCAACCGCTTCAGCTGATTGCGCCTCTGCGGCAAATCGAATCACGTCTTCGGCGGACACCGGCTCGCCCATTCTTGCCAGATCAATCAGGCCCTGAACGACGGGCGTTGCCCGCTCTATCTGCTCCTGAGTGCCTCCGAGCATCAGCAAATC
>JBDTQP010000134.1:0-8105 GCA_039932125.1 Gemmatimonadota bacterium | reverse complement strand
GTTCTCCAGCGAGTCTCGCGCGTCCTATCAGGCGGTGGCCACATTGGCGCTGGCGCACCCCGAGGCAGGCTTCGAGCTCCTGCTCGATGGCCGGATGCGGCTTTCAGTGCCGGCGGGACAGGACCTGGCGGAGCGGCTCCAGGGCGTCTGGGGGAGAGATCTCGTCGCGACGCTCGTTCCCGTCGAATTTGCCACCGGGAGTTTCCGGGTGAGTGGATTCATCCAGCGGCCGGCTGATGCTCAGCCGACGGGCCGCCGTACTCAGCTCTTCATCAATGGGCGACCGTTCCGCGATCCTTTTCTCATCCGCGCCGCCGAGGCCGGGTACCGGTCGGCGATTGCACCGGGTGACCGACCTTCCATGCTGCTCCTCATCGAAGCGCCGGCCGGTGAGGTCGACGTGAACGTCCACCCGGCCAAGCTCGAAGTACGCTTTCGTGACCGCATCGGAGTGGAGCGGGTGACCGAAGAAGCTGTCCGTCACGGCTTGAGCGATCTCATTGCCGCGGCACCCATCGGCCAGTGGAGTACCAGTGGATCGACCGGATTTCCATCGCACTGGGCTCATCGCGGAGACGGATCATCACTGGATGACTCCGCGTACCGATCGGGCCACGACCTTTTCGCGCCGGCAGAGTCGCCCTCATCGGCAATCGCGGACGCAGGGAATGAGCCCCCGCCGCCACCGTTGCCGGTGCTGGTGCAGCTCTTCGATACTTACATCGTATACGAAGTTCCTCACGCGTGGGTCATTGTCGATCAGCACTCTGCGCACGAGCGTGTCATCTATGAAGCAGCGATGGAGCAGCTCACTGGAGCTCCCGTCGCGGCGCAGCGGCTGCTGCTCCCAATCACTCTTGATCTCACCGATGAAGAGCAGGATGTCCTCGAGCGTCACAAGGAGGTTCTCGAGCGGGTCGGGTTCGAGGTTTCGGCATTCGGCGGGCGCACCGTGATGCTTCAGTCGGTCCCCAACCCGCATCCCCGGTTTGATGCCGGCCGCTGTTTCAAGGAGATGGTGGCGGACCTGGCGCGCGGCCGTTTCGGCGGCTGGGCCAATCCTCTGGAACGTTTCGCCGCAACGTTTGCCTGCCGCTCAGCGGTGATGGCGGGGGAGAAGCTCGATCAGCGGGAGATGCGCCAGCTGATCCTGCAACTCATGGCTTGCCGGCTGCCGCCGCACGATGTGCATGGCCGCTCGACCATGGTACAACTCCCCAGGGAAGAACTGGAGCGCCGCTTTGGCCGGCGCTGAACGGATATCATCTTATCCTCATTTCGGACTACACTCTTGTGCGACCCTAACCCGGGCTCGGATTGACTGAACGTGTCGGCAGGGCCGAGGTAAAGGTTGTCCCGGTGATCTGCGGCCCGACGGCTGTAGGGAAGACAGCCGTTGCCCTCGCTCTGTCCGCGCTCTGGAAAATGGAGGTTGTCTCCGCCGACAGCCGACAGATCTATCGCGATCTCGATATCGGCACGGCCAAGCCGGCCCGGAAGGAGCGCGCGCGGCTTCCCCATCATGGCCTCGACCTGATCAAACCCGGCGAGCGCTACTCCGCCGGCCGGTTCGCGCGGGACGCTGCGGGATGGATCCGGAATATTCGGGGGAAACACCTCGTTCCCGTTGTCGTAGGAGGCACCGGCCTCTACATCAGGGCACTTACCGAAGGCCTCTTTGTCGAGCCGTCGCTAGACGTCGGGCGCCGCGCCGAGTTGCAGGAATGGACGGGTGAGATGGAGGACTCGGAGCTGGTCCGCTGGGCCGGCCGGCTCGATCCTGGTTTTCGCGGCGGCGGCCGGCAGCGCGCACAGCGGGCGATTGAGGTCGCGATTCTCACGGGGCGCGCGCTCTCGTTCTGGCAGCAGGCGGCGAAAACCGGCGGAGCAATCCGGCCATGGTGGGTGGTGCTGACGGTGCCGCGACCGGTGCTGCACCAGCGGATACTTCGCCGTTCAAATGAAATGGTCCAGCGCGGTCTAATCGAGGAAGTTGCTGCCGTGCTCGCTGAGGGCTTACCTGACAATGCGCCGGGCCTTGATTCCATCGGCATGCGGGAGGCGGTCGCGTACCTCCATGGCAAAATTGGCCGGGACGAAGTCGCGCCGGCAGTTGCGCAGAGTACCCGGCAATATGCCAAACGCCAGGAGACGTGGTTTCGTCATCAACTGCCCGGGCCGGTGCTTACGCTCGATGCGACCCGGGGCCCCGATGTCATTGCCGCCGAGATCGCCCGGGCGTGGTCGAACCAGCCGGCGCAATCACTCTCTTCTCTGGCACGTGAGTAAACCATGACCGATAGCCTTCTGGAGAACGCGGGCCGTCGCGCCGAGCGATACCTGGCTGCTTTGGCAGAGCGCAGGGTCGCGCCAGACCAGGATGCAGTACGCGGGTTGTCAGAATTCGACGTCAGTTTCCCGCAAGGTTCGCAGGAGCCATCCGCAGTGCTCGCGACGCTGGACAGGGTCGGCTCTCCCGCGACTGTTGCCACGGCCGGCCCGCGATACTTTGGCTACGTGATCGGCGGAAGCATGCCGGTGACGCTCGCCTCGACTTGGCTTGCGGCGGCCTGGGACCAGAATGCCGGGTACAGCGACATGTCCCCGACAGCTATCGCGCTCGAGCGTATTGCGCTCAAATGGCTGCTCGAGGCGCTGCATCTCCCGGCCGGGTCGGCCGGCGCATTCGTGACTGGCGCGACGATGGCCAACTTCAATGGTCTCGCCGCCGCGAGACACGCCCTGCTCAAGCGGCGCGGGTGGGATGTGGAAGAGCAAGGGCTCTTCGGAGCGCCACCACTCAGGGTCGTCGTCGGGCAGGACGCGCACGTGTCGCTGTTCAAGGCGCTCAGCCTTCTGGGTCTTGGTCGGGCACGGGTGATTCGGATCGCGACCGACGATCAGGGCCGGATGATTCCGGAAGCACTGCCGCCACTCGATGACTCCACTATTCTCTGCCTGCAGGCGGGCAACGTCGATACCGGTGCTTCAGATCCCTTTCTCCCGCTTTGTCAGGCCGCGCGGATCGCCGGTTCCTGGATCCATGTCGACGGCGCCTTCGGGCTCTGGGCCGCGGCAAGTGACGAGCATGCGGACCAGGTGCTCGGGGTCGAGCTGGCGGATTCCTGGGCGACTGATTGTCACAAGTGGCTCAATGTTCCCTACGATAGCGGGCTGGCTTTCTGCCGTGATGAAGACGCGCTTCGGGCGGCCATGGCTTCCACTCCCGCGGCGTATCTGGCTGGTGAACGCGCGAGCGGCGAGCGGGAGCCGGCCCGCTACACGCCCGAACTCTCCCGCCGCGCTCGGGGGGTCGAGGTCTGGGCCGCCCTGGCGACGCTGGGGCGAAATGGGCTCAGCGAAATGATCGCCCGAACCTGCCGGATGGCTTCGCGATTTGGGAACGAACTCCGTTCCAGCGGTTTCCAGGTGCTCAGCGGGGTGGTGCTCAACCAGGTACTGGTGCATCTCGACAATAACGATCGCACCCGCCGCTTCGTTACGGCCCTGCAACAGGAGGGCACCTGCTGGTGCGGCGGCACCGAGTGGCGGGGCAAAGCAGCCATGCGCATCAGCGTCTCGTCCTGGGCGACAACCGAGCGAGACGTGGACCGCTCTATTGACGCGATGTTGAGGTGCAGGGACCTTGTAAGGCAGTAGGGCCACAACGAGTGGTGTGTTGCATGCACATTGTCCCCTGCCATAGGCCAATGCCATGTCACGATCTGCGATACGATAGGCGATCAGCGAAATGAGAATTGGAATTACCTGTTACCCGACATATGGCGGCAGCGGTGCTGTCGCCACCGAACTCGGCCTCGAGCTGGCTCGTCGTGGACACGAGGTGCATTTCATTACCTACGCCTCGCCGTTCCGGCTGCGAGGCTACGCCGAACGGGTGTTTTTCCACGAAGTGGACACGAAGATGGGCCGGTATCCGCTTTTCGAACACTTCCCCTACACCCTGGCACTGGCGTCCAAGCAGCACGAAGTCGCGCTCCGCGAACGGCTCGACATTCTCCATGTTCATTACGCCATACCCCATGCGACCACCGCGTACCTTGCGCGCGAGATGCTGGATGGTGAGCTGCCGCTCAAGGTCATCACGACGCTGCATGGAACCGACATCACCCTGGTCGGACAGGAGCAGAATTTCTACGCGATCACCAGGTTCTCCATCGAGCGATCGGACCGCGTCACGGCAGTGTCGCATTACCTGAAAGATGAGACGTATCGCGCCTTTGGTTGCACCTCCTGCGACCTCCGGGTGATTCCCAATTTTGTGAATCTCCAGGAATACATGCCGATGGATCAATCCAACAAGTGCAGGAGTTCCGTAGCGCCGGATGGACACAAAGTGATCACGCACGTGTCCAACTTCCGGGAAGTTAAGCGAGTGAAAGATGTGATCCGGGTCTTCGCCCGGATTCGCCGGGCGATGCCGGCCACCCTGCTGATGATTGGAGACGGGCCCGAACGTGAGGATGCGGAGAAGGAGGCCCGTGACCTGGAAGTGGGGGAGGATGTGCGCTTTCTCGGGCGGATCGACAGCGTGGCCAACCTGCTTCAGGCCTCGGATCTGTTTCTTCTGCCATCCCAGACCGAATCGTTCGGCCTCGCCGCGCTCGAGGCAATGGCGTGCGGCGCGCCGGTGGTCGCGTCCCGCGCGGGCGGCTTGCCCGAAGTCATTGATGACGGCGTCTCCGGTATTCTGGAACCAGTGGGATCCGTTGAAGCGATGGGTCGACGCTCTGTGGAATTATTGAGAAACCCGGAGGCGCATCGGCAGATGTCGGAAGCGGCCGTCGCCAAGGCCAGGCAGTACGCCGCCGATACGGTGGTCCCGATGTACGAATCGTTGTACGAGGAAGTGCTGGACAGCTGACGTCCGGATGAGTAGCGCACACGCTGACAGGTAGAGTGTTTCACCCACGATCCTCCCGATCACCGTCACCCCAGGACCATGCCACTTCATGCCTGATCTTCTCAAAGCGATCATCCTCGGCCTGGTCGAAGGGGTGACCGAGTTCATTCCGGTGAGCTCGACTGGTCACCTGATCATTGCAAGCGACTGGCTCGACTTCACCGGCGATCGCGCGAAAACCTTTGAAGTCTTCATTCAGCTCGGAGCGATTCTGGCCATCGTCTGGCTCTATCGCACGGTGTTCATTGGCCTGCTCCTCGGGTGGCACAGGGAGGGCGGTGCGCGGCGGCTGCTGATCAACCTCATCATTGCCTTTCTGCCCGCCGCGATCGTCGGGATCCTCTTTCATGGCTGGATCAAGGAACATCTTTTCAATCCATTCACCGTCGCTCTTGCACTGGTTGTCGGCGGGATCGTGATGCTGCTCATCGAACGGTGGCATCCCGCTGAGCGAGTCCGCACGGCAGAGGAACTTCCTCCGTCAACAGCACTTGGGGTCGGGCTGGCGCAGGTGCTCTCGCTTTTTCCCGGCGTCTCCCGATCGGGTGCAACAATCATGGGCGGCTATGCGCTGGGTCTTTCGCGGAAGGCCGCAACCGAGTTCTCCTTCTTCCTCGCGGTTCCCGTGATGATCGCCGCAACGCTCTTTGACCTGGTGAAGAGCCGTGACATCCTGAGCACGGCAGATGTGCCACTCTTCGCGGTGGGATTCATCGTGGCCTTCGTTTCAGCTCTATTTGTCGTCCGGGCCTTCCTCGGGTACGTCTCCCATCGAAGCTTCGCCGCGTTTGCCTGGTATCGTATTGCATTCGGAGGGCTCCTGCTCGCCTTCTACACGCTGGCCCGGTAGCGTCCATGACAGAGGCGGTCATCCATCGGCTGACCCAGGTTTCTTCCACGCTCGATGTGCTTCACGAGTTTGCCGGGCGAGGTGCGCCGCATGGGACGGTTGTTGTCGCGGAGGAGCAGGTGCAGGGCAGAGGCACCCGGGGCCGCACCTGGCAATCGCCGCCGGGCGGGCTCTGGTTCAGCATTCTCTATCGTAATATCGAAGAAATGGCCATCGAGTGTCTCTCGATCAGAATCGGTCTTGCGGTCGCCAACGTTGTAGAGTCGGTCGCGCCTTCGCTCCGTGTGGGTCTCAAGTGGCCGAACGATCTCATGCTGGACGATCGAAAGCTTGGGGGTATTCTCTGCGAAGCCCGGTGGAGAGGGACGGTGCTCGATTGGATTGTCGTCGGTCTCGGGCTCAACGTCGCCAATGTCATTCCGGCCGACCTCGCCGATAGAGCAATGTCGCTCGAGACCCGGGTTCCATCGCTCTCGCCGGGACAACTGGTTCTTCCCCTGACTGCATCGCTGCGATCCCTTGCTCTCGACCACGTTCAGCTCAGTGTCGCCGAGTTCTCTTCGTTAAGCGGCCGTGACTGGTTGCAAGGCCGGGTGATCCGGGAACCGGTGGAAGGCATCGCGCGCGGGATCCAGGTCGACGGCTCACTGCTGGTTGAGGAACCCGGTGGAAATGTGGCGGTTATCAAGGCGGGTCGCGTCCTGCTCGATTAACTTGGTGCGACCGGATCCGGCACGTCTCATCAACCCACCAAATCCGCATGCTTCTCACGCTCGACATCGGCAATTCCGAGATCACCATCGGTCTCTTTCGCGGCGACTCGCTCACTGCGCACTGGCGGCTCACGACCAATCCTGACCGGACCTCGGATGAGTGGGGGAGTGCTGTCGGAGCCTTTCTGCTCCAGGCGGGACATTCGCCGAACGAAGTGCGAGCCGTGTGCCTGGCGTCAGTGGCTCCCCAGGTTACTCAGAGCCTGGTTGCCGGCCTCGAGATCACCACCGGGCAGCGGCCGGTCACCATCGATCCGCGCTCAAAGCTTCCGATCCAGCTGGACGTTGATGAACCCATGAGCGTTGGGGCCGATCGGATCGTCAATGCCCTCGCGGGACTCTCACTTTTCAAGACTGACACCGTGATCGTCGACTTCGGCACCGCGACCACTTTCGATTGCGTTACTGGTGATGGCCGCTTTATCGGTGGCGCCATCATGCCCGGCCTTCGCACGTCGGCCGATCAGTTGACCCGGCGAGCCGCCAAGCTTCCCGCCACCGAGCTGGCTCCACCGGAACGAGCGATCGGGCGCCGCACCGAAGACTGCATCCGGTCCGGCGTGCTCTTTGGCGCGGCGGACTCGGTGGATGGCATGATTACCCGCATTCGCCGCGAATGGCCGAACGGAAATCAGCCGAAGGTTGTGGCGACAGGTGGTCTCGCCGCCATTGTCACGCCCTTCACCACGATGGTGGATGCGGTCGATCCCGATCTCACGCTTCGCGGACTCCGGATTGCCGCGCGCCATCTCCATCTCGAGTGGTGACAATTCCGGCGTGGGCCGACGCAAGCCGGTCGCGCCGAGCCGGGTACCAATTACTGGGTGCACGCCTGGCCTATCTGCTCCATCTTCGTCCCACCGAGTGGCCCATCATGGCCGCTCACACCGCGGTTGGGTATTTCCTCGCCGTCGGAGTTCCCGGGGCCTTTCAGGGTACGCGCATGGGCCAGGGGATTTTTGGTCTTCTGCTCTGGGTAGTCTTCCTGAATGGTGGAACGCTCGCCGTCAATTCGGCCTTCGACCGCGACGAAGGAGACATCGGCTACCTGCGACGACCACCTCCGCCGCCGCGACATCTCTTTGCGTGGAGTCTGGTCCTCATGCTGGCAGGGCAGGGACTCGCGTTTCTTCTCCCCCTCGAGTTCGCCTGGGCCTACGCAGCCTGTCTCCTGCTTTCAGTGCTGTACTCCGTGCCGCCCTTTCGGCTCAAGGCGGTCGCCGGTGCCGACTGGATTATCAACATGTGGGGATTCGGGACGCTCACCGTGTATGCCGGGTGGGCCTCGACCGGAGTGCCGCTCACCACCAGTGGCTTGTTTGTGCTGCTCGCCTTCTGTCCCCTGTTCGCTGGACTCTATCCGCTGACACAGCTCTACCAGTTTGAGGAAGACCAGCGCCGGGGCGATCGAACTCTGGCGCTGATGCTGGGCATGCGTCGCAGTCTCGACATCGCCGTGCTCGCAACCCTGGTCGCGTTTGCACTGTTTGCCGCGGCGGGCATCCGGGCTGGGTGGGGCGGGGGTCGAAGCGACCTCATCCGATGGGGGGCAGTCGTT
>JBDTQP010000133.1:0-8108 GCA_039932125.1 Gemmatimonadota bacterium | reverse complement strand
GGCCGAGGTCGTCCGTGCGGTGGTGTATGACGTGGAAAGCGGTAACACGCTCGCCGATGCATTTCGAAAGCATCCCAAGGCGTACACCGACCTCTACGTCAACATGGTCGCGGCCGGCGAAGCGGGCGGCATTCTCGACACCATCCTGCTCCGGCTCGCGACCTTCCTGGAAAAGAATGATGCCCTGGTGCGCAAGGTAAAGAGCGCCATGATCTACCCGGGCGTCATCTTCTCCGTGGCCGCCATCGCCGTCGCCGTGCTCCTTATCTTCGTTATCCCTACCTTCCAGAACATGTTCGCCTCGGTGAACCTGGAGCTTCCGCTGCCGACCCGTATCGTCATTGGCGCGTCGCAGCTGCTGCTCAATTACTGGTGGATCATGGTGGGTGCAATCGTGGCATTCATCTTCGGCATCAATCGGTACTACGCATCGGAACCGGGCAAGAAGAAGATCGATCAGCTGCTGCTGAATGCCCCGGTGCTGGGCGACCTGCTTCGGAAGTCGGCTGTTTCCCGGTTCACCCGCACCCTGGGAACGCTGATCTCCTCCGGCGTCTCCATTCTCGATGGACTGGAAATCACCGCGAAAACCGCCGGCAACCGGGTCATCCACGATGCCGTGATGGATTCCCGCCAGTCGATTGCCGGCGGCGAAACCATCGCGGCACCCCTCGAGCGCTCCAAGGTCTTTCCGCCGATGGTGATCTCGATGATCGCGGTCGGTGAGCAGACCGGTGGGCTCGATGAAATGCTCACCAAGATCGCCGATTTCTATGATGACGAAGTGGATGTCGCCGTCGGCGCGCTGCTCTCGCTCATGGAACCCATCATGATTGTCGTCCTCGGCGTAATCGTCGGCGGCATGGTGGTCGCGATGTATCTGCCGATCTTCGACATGGTGAACGCTGTGCAGTAGCCAGATGGCGGGATGGCGGCTGATTCAGTACAAAAGGATCTCCGGGGAAACCTGGAGATTCTTTCTTTTTCATGGAAGTGTCAGCGGGGGATTACCCGTAGACTATCCGCAGATTTACGCAGATTGGTGGTTGCCCAATTGAGCATCCAATAGAGGCTGGCGACTAACAATCCACTTGCCCTACCAGTTTCTCCTGACATCAACGGGCCGGTTAAGTCTGCATAAGGTCTGTTCTTGTCCAGTGTGACAGGGTCCCATTCCGGTGGCTGTCGGTCCAATTGCATGGCAGGCCATCCTGACATTAGATCGGTGTAAATCCGCGGATAGAATGGCCTTCAGGTAAAATGGGTGTGGTGATGATGGTGGAATCGCCGCCGCCTTGCCGCCTTGCCGCCCTGCCGCCTTATTCCATGCCCTACTCCAGCTCAGAGGGTGCATGCTGCAGCCGACCGCCTTGCCCGCGCTTCATTCCGCCATGGCCAAACTCGCCGAGCCGGTAGATGGCTGGCTACTCTTTGATTTCCGCGGCATCAATCCCATCATGGCCGCGGTCATGGGGCCGGAGATCGTCGGCTCTCGTCGCCAGTACATCTTTGTGCCACCACGGGGGACACCCGTAGCCCTGGTGCACGCGGTGGACAACGAGCTCTGGCGCGGCTGGCCGAGTGAGTGGAAAAAAATTGTCTGGGTGCGCCGCGAGGAACTGGCGAAAGAGCTCAAGGCACTGATCGGGGGGAAGAAGGTGGCGATGGAATATTCGCCAAAATGCGATGTGCCCTACGGCGATTACATCCCGGCCGGCACGCTCGAATTTGTGCGCGCGGCCGGAGCTACACCGGTGTCTTCTGCCGAGCTGGTGACGCGTTACTGCTCGGCATGGACGGCGGCGGACCTGGCGAGTCACCGGCGGGCGGCGGCGCATTGTTCGCGAATCGCGCAGGAGGCGTTTCAGAGGATAGGCGAGCGAGCGAGCACAGCGACCCCGCTCACCGAACACGATATCACGGTGTGGATCCTCCAGGGCTTCGACCGGGCGGGCCTGGAGACGGTCTGGGCGCCGAGCGTATCGTATGGTCCGCATGCGGCTCGGGCCCATTACGAAGCGCCGGCGGAAGGCTCGGCGTCATTGGTACCGGGGCACCTTCTCCTGCTTGATCTCTGGGCAAAGGAGCCGGGCGGTGTCTTTGCCGATCAAACATGGATGCTTGCGATCGGGGCTCCTTCAGCGCGAGCCGCTGACCTGTGGAACGTGGTGCGTGGAGCACGCGATGCGGCGATCGATCTGCTGCAGAAGCGTCTGTCGAGCCATCAGCCTGTCGCGGGAGCGGAGGCAGATCGAGCATCGCGTGGGGTGATCGAGGCTGCGGGATATGGCGACCGGATCATCTGCCGCACCGGGCATTCGATCGATCGCGTGGGGCTGCATGGCTTCGGCCCGACGATCGACGATACCGAGAGCTTTGACAATCGGCAGATTCTCGAGGGAGCGGGGTTTTCGATTGAGCCGGGAATCTATTTCCCGAATGAAATCGGCCTACGGACCGAGGTGAATGGGATTGCGCGGGCAGACGGGCTGGAGGTGACACCCGCAGATTACCAACGCGAGCTGGCCGTCACGGGTTGAGTCCGAAATGTTCCTTGATGGCGACGAAAGGAAACTGTGAATGCCGGCAAAACTGGAAAAAGCGTTCGGCTATCAGGGCGACAACATGAACCTGCCGGTGCGGGATCTTGCCGTTGCCTTGCCGTTCTACGAAAGCGTGCTCGGCTTTACCATTGTTTCCCGCAGCGATACGCCACCCAGATCGGCGGTGCTCGGGCGGGAAAATGTCCAGATCGCGCTCGCCGAGAATGGCGGTGATCCCGCGCAGGACGGGTGCGCGTTCCACGTGGCGGGTCTGGAGGCGCTGTTCGCGGAGTTCAAGGCCAATGGCCTTCAGAAGGAAATTTCCGGGTTCGATACCGAACAGCACGACGGCAGCACGTTCAGGGTGTTCTACGTGGTGGCCCCGGACGGCCTGTGTTACTGGTTCGGCGAACGCGAGGGGGGAGATGACGAATGATTTGAAGTCCGCACTGAACCTTCTCGACTCGTGGATGCCGACGTGCGACGTCCGCGCGCGATACACCGTGGCTATCGCGGCATCACCATCGCAGGTGTACGAGGCGCTTCTGACGACCGATTTCAGCCGTCCCCGCATCGTGCGTGCGCTGATGGGGCTACGTCTCATCCCGGGGCTGTTCCGTTCTCCCCGGGAGACATGGCGACGACTGTCAGGACCCCGTGCCGCAACCCGCCTTTCGCTTCGAGACCTGTCTCACTCGGACTTCGTGCTGCTGGAGCAGAAACCTCCTCACGAAATCGTCCTGGGTATAACGGGGCGTTTCTGGACGTTGCTACCTTGTGTCGAGACGATTCCTTCCGAGCGCTTCCGCGATCCGCTGGCCGGTGGGCTGGCTCAGGCAGCCTGGAACTTCGAAGTCTCTCCCACGCCCACCGGATCTGACCTCGCGACGGAAACTCGTATCCGATGCGCGGACAGGGATACACTATGCACCTTCCGCCGATACTGGCGGGTGGTCGCCCCTGGAAGCGGAATCATTCGCCAGGCGATACTGGGCCAGGTCCGTCGCGAAGCGGTCGGCGATTCGAACTGAATGTGCTTCTTTGTCCCGGTAGGGAGCGAATATGTTGATCGAGACAATCCTCAAGCGTTTCGAAGCACCCGACGAAATCCGGGAATTCACCAGGGGCCGCTTCGAGCTGGTGACGATCGGTGGCCTGACCATCGGCCGCGCGACGTACCAGCCGGGATGGAAATGGTCGGTCCACGTGGGCCCGACCGTTGGTTCCGTCCGCTGCCTGATCGAGCACGTCGGAATGGTGTCGCTTCATTTTCTCGGCGCGAGTCACTACGCGAAGTAGCGATGCTGTTCAAATTCAGGACCCGAGTATCCGTCATGCTGCGACGCCGGGCGGGCCTCGTCGCCTGCACCAATGAGCACCCGGTCATCGTCTGTTGCAGGGGCCGGAACACCGAGCAGAAGGGCGGCCCTTCCGGCAAGGTGACGTCCGGCGTTCCCGGTCATGGGTTCCTTGATTCGCGATGCGGGGTCGTACCTTATAGGCATGCGGGTTAGTATCTGACGGACATCGACGCCAAAGGTGTCGCAATGTGTGCTGCCGCCTGCTGGTTTTCCGCATGATGCAATCGAGGAGTTCATGAAGGTTGCGACCTGGAATGTGAACGGCATCAGGGCGCGCGCGCTCCAGGTGCAGGAATGGCTGGAACGGGAGCGCCCCGAAATTCTCTGTCTGCAGGAGTTGAAGGCGGAGCTGACCCAGGTTCCGGAGATTGTTCAGTCGCAGGACTACCATGCGTACTGGCACTGCTGCAAAGGCTATTCTGGTGTCTCACTCCAGTTACGCAAGGATACTTTCCCCACTCCGCCGATTTACACTCATCCTCCTTTTGACTTCGAGTCCCGCGTGGTGATGGCGGAAATCGGCGACCTGATTGTGGCATCGATGTACGTCCCGAACGGAGGAAAGGATTATCCAGCCAAGCTGAATTTTCTTTCGCAGATGGTGGACTGGGCCCGCCAGATCCAGTCTGCTGGACGCCAGCTTCTTCTCTGCGGTGATCTGAACATCGCGCGCACGGAAATGGACGTGCATCCCAGGGAGCGAAATCCAAAAAAGGTCGGGCAGTTGCAGGAGGAGAGAGTCATCTTCGAGACGCTCCTCAATACCGGGTTGACCGACGTGGGACGGGCCATGGACCCGGACAACGCTGGCCTCTTCACCTGGTGGGCTCCGTGGCGCGATCTTCGAGCCCGGAACATTGGATGGCGCCTCGACTACATGCTCGCGTCGGCCGGGCTTGCTGCTCGCGCGCAGAGCTGTGTTGTGCAGGCTGACGTCGGGACTAGCGATCATGCACCCGTCGTGATGATCACTACGTGATCCCGCACGCGGCTGCTGGAGGACAGTAGAGAGTTGGCCGCGTTGTCGTCGCATACAACACAAGGCGACATGACACTTGTCACTTGCGGGCGTTCGGTGAGAGAGCAATAGTGTAGCAACCTATCGATCCATCCTGGATTACCATGCAAGGATCTCTCGTGTCATGAGAGATCCTTCTGCTTTGTGAGCGATAGATCTGAGACGACCCTGTCATCACCAGCTTACACGAGGATCCATTCATGACAAAGCAGCGGCTGATCCAGTCATTCGTGCTTTTCCTTCTGGCGGGGTCATTCCACCAGGCATCGGCACAGTCGCAGCAGGATCCAGCCGTGCTGATTGCTGCTCAGCGCGAGGCCCTGGGAAAACTGGCCTTCATGGATGGTGTGTGGCGGGGGAGTGCCTGGACGGTGCTCCCCTCGGGTCAGAAGCACAACATTACCCAGACGGAGCGCATTGGACCCTTCCTCGATGGGTCGATCAAAGTGATAGAAGGCCGTGGATACAATGAAGACGGGACGGTCGGCTTCAATGCCTTCGCGGCAATTTCGTATGACCCTGCGGCGAAAACGTACACCCTGCATTCCTACGCCATGGGTCGGTCGGGGGATTTCGAACTCATCCCTGCTGAAAATGGGTATGTATGGAACATCCCGGCTGGTCCCATGACCATACGATATACGGCGACGGTTAAAGATGGCTCCTGGCTGGAAGTGGGGGACCAGGTCGCCGATGGGAAGGACCCGGTTCGATTCTTTGAAATGCGGCTTACCAGGGTGGGAGACACAGACTGGCCGGCGGCAGGTGCTGTTCCGGCCAGATAAATGTTGCGGTTTGAAGAATTAATTTGCTGCGCTGTCCAGTAAGAGTGATGACGCATTCGCCATGAGCACACGTTCCCGCCTCTACCTCCCCTGGGGACGGGTGAATGAGCCTACCTTTCTGATATTGCGGGCTTACTGGCAGGGAACCTGGAGAATCATCTTGAAACCCGGCATCTTAAGAACCCACTGCCGCAGGAAGGATCCGAATGAAGATTGCATTCGTTTGCTGCGTGGACGAATGAATATGATGATGCGTTTGCGACGTTAGAGCCGATATTCCCCCACTAGGGGGTGGGTCCGTTTTTCGCACTGAACTCCCTCACGCTTCTGAAACCATTACACTCTAAGCGGTGAGCGGTGAGCGGTGAGCGGTGAGCGGTAGCACCTAGCACCTAGCACCTCGCACCTCGCACCTCGCACCTAGGACCTAGCACTTGTTTTGATGAATGGATGAGCTCTCCGGTTGTGCCGAACCTCGCCTCGGCATCATCTTTCAGCATGCCAATACTTAAATACCTCGTTCCGTCGCTTGCAGCACTCCTCACCTCGCAGAATCTTCCAGGCGACATCAGTCCGGTCCCGCCAGACACCCGCCAGCTTCTCGTGGTGCGGACCGGAAACTGGGACGAGATTCACGGAGTGATCCAGCGATTCGAAAGGACCGGCCCCAGTGCGCCATGGAATGCGGTGAGCAGCCGCGAGCCGATCGTCGTGGGCAGGACCGGACTCGCGTGGGGGCGAGGACTGCACGGGGATAGTGCCATTGGCGCAGGACCGGTTAAGCAGGAAGGTGACGGAAAGTCACCAGCGGGCGTGTTCACATTGAGCGAGGTCTTCGGTTACGCACCCGGTGATTCCATGACTGAACTCAGGATGCCTTACATCCAGGCGACTGAGGCGCTCAAGTGTGTCGACGACCCCGCGGACGATGCATACAACACTCTGGTTAATGCTCCGGCCTCCGGTAGTCCAACCTGGCAGAGTGCGGAAGACATGCGCCGACATGATGAAGCGTACCGCCTTGGAATATTTGTGGACCACAACGCCGGTTCCGGCCGCAAGCCAGGAGGTGGCTCCTGCATCTTCCTGCATGTTTGGTCCGGCGCCGATTCGCCGACGGTGGGATGCACAGCGATGCCGTTGACCCGAGTGGTGGAGCTCGCCGGATGGCTTGATGCCGCCGCTCATCCTGTTCTCGTCCAGCTTCCCGATGAAGCCTACACGCGCCTGAAGCCCGCCTGGCATCTCCCCTGAGAATTGCTGGACGGTTCCTTCATATTTCAGATTCTCTGTCCCCTAACAATCACTCGGGCAAGGTCTCTTATCATGCCTCTCGATCGCCGCCACTTCACCGGTCTCCTGGCCGGCCTGATCGGAACAGCCGCACTCAGGCAATCCTCGAGCCGAGTGACCGGAGAAGACGACTGTGATCTTCCCGAGCCGATTCGGTCGCTTCGCCCTATCACCGGCAACGCGAAGTCTATCACCGCCGCTGAGCGGGAGCAGCGGGTCGAGCGCGCGCGTCAGCTCATGAGCGAGCAGGATATCGCGGCTCTGGTTCTCGAATCGGGCACCAGCCTCTACTACTACACCGGCGTGCGATGGGGCCTTTCCGAGCGGCCATTCGGTGTCGTGATCCCTCGCACTGGTTCACTGGCATGGATCTGCCCGGGATTCGAAGAGGCGCGCGCGCGTGAGCGAATCGGCGGGGCAGCAGAGGTGCGTGTGTGGCAGGAAGATGAAAGCCCCTATAGGCTGCTCGCCGGTATCCTGCGCGATCGTGGCATCACGACCGGAAGGGTCGGAATCGAGGAACGCCTTCGCTTCTTTGTGTTTGAAGGCCTGAGGCGGGAAGCGCCCGCTCTCGAATACGTCTGCGCCGATCCGGTGACCGCCGGGTGCCGGATGATCAAGTCACCGGCGGAGCTGGCACTGCTTCAGATTTCGAACACGGTGACGATCACCGCGTGTCGCGCGGCCCTGGCCACCCTGCGCGAGGGCATGACGCAATACGATCTCGTCTCCAGCATGGAGACCGCGATGCGACGGCTCGGCGGGGAGGACCCGGGGGCGCTCGCCGGGTTTGGCGAATACTCCGCCTTCCCTCACGGAAGCGAGCAACCCCAGAAACTTCGAGACGGGGACATTGTGCTGCTCGATTCCGGCTGCACCGTCCAGGGTTACGAGTCGGATATCACGAGAACAACTGTCTTCGGAAAGCCGAGCGCGCGGCAGATCCAGGTGTGGAACCTGGAGAGGAAAGCGCAGGACGCCGCCTTTGCCGCCGCAACCGTGGGAGCGACCTGTGACTCGGTAGACGCGGCGGCCCGGGCGGTGATCACGAGTGCCGGCTTTGGCCCGGACTACAAGGTGCCCGGGCTGCCGCATCGCACCGGCCACG
>JBDTQP010000132.1:0-8138 GCA_039932125.1 Gemmatimonadota bacterium | reverse complement strand
GGCCCGTGGGACTGGGCGGGAAAGGCAATGAGGGCGTGACCCAGCAGGTGAAGCAGACGGAAGGGGCCCTCGGGTATGTCGAGCTGATCTACGCCGTGTCGAACAAGCTGTCCTATGCCCAGGTGAGGAACGCTGACGGCAATGTTATCGAGCCCAGTCTCGCATCCGTAACTGCTGCCGCGGCCAGTGCCAAGTTCCCGCCGAATACCGATTTCCGGGTGTCTATCACCAACGCCCCAGGCGCGCAGTCCTATCCGATCTCGAGCTTCACATGGCTCCTGGTCCAGCCGGACATGAAGGATGAGGCCAAGGCCCGAAGCCTCAAGACGTTTCTGGAATGGATGATCACCCCCGAGGCCCAGCAGATGGCCAGCGAGCTTGAGTATGCACCGCTGCCACAGGAGGTCATCGCGCTGATCCGAACCAGACTGACCACTCTCAAGTCCAACGGCAGAGCCATCGCATCCAATTAAGGGCTGCATGGCACACAAGCAGGCCGTCGCTTCGTGCGGCGGCCTTCTTCTTGTGCCCCCATCCGTGACATGTCCGTTACATCGCCGTGACTTGCCGGCAGTGACCTTCCGCTAGAATCCCCACTCTATGACCACGCCCCCGACCACACTCGCGCCCCTGGAGCGCGTGACCGGCTCGCTCGAGCGGGTAAGCTATGGCGACAAGCTATTCCGAGGCTTGCTCACAGTTGCCGCCTTGAGCATACCGATTCTTATGGGATTCCTGGTCGCGGAGCTGTATCAGGGCTCCCGGCTTGCGATTGGCCGGTTCGGGCTGGGATTCGTCACGACGAGTGTCTGGGATCCTGTTGCCGAGCAGTTTGGCGCGCTGCCCCTCATCTTCGGGACGGTACTCTCCTCGGCACTCGCCCTTGTGATCGCCGTTCCACTCTCCCTGGGCGTGGCGATCTATCTGACCGAGTTCGCGCCAGAACGCATTCGCCAGCCGGTCGCCTTTCTCCTGCAGCTGCTGGCGGCGATCCCGAGTGTTGTCTACGGCCTCTGGGGAATCTTTGTGCTGATCCCGCTGCTCAAGGCAACGCTGTTTCCGTTCCTCCGGAGCACACTGGGATTTCTTCCCTTCTTCCAGGGACCGATCTACGGCCCGTCCATGCTGGCGGCCAGCATTATCCTGGCCATCATGATCATGCCGTTCATCATGTCAGTCTCCCGGGAAGTGCTGCTTGCCGTCCCGGGCAGTCAGCGGGAGGCGGCATTGGCCCTCGGTGCTACCCGATGGGAAGCGGTGACAACCGCGGTCGTTCCCTACGCGCGTTCCGGCATCATCGGGGCCGTCATTCTTGGGCTCGGCAGAGCGCTTGGCGAAACCATGGCGGTCACGATGCTGATCGGAAACCGCCACGAGATTGCCTCGTCACTGTTTGCCCCCGGATACACCATGGCGTCGGCGATCGCCAATGAGTTCACCGAAGCCGTGGGTGATATGCATCTCTCGGCGCTCGCCTATGTCTCGCTGGTGCTATTCATCGTGACCGTCATCATCAACGCCGGCGCGCGTCTCCTGATCTGGCGGGTTTCGCGGGGCTCTGCCGTCGGGAGCAGGGCACTGTGAATCGGGGTACCATCCGCCGCATCCGCGGCAAGATCATGATCGGGCTGATGGCCGCGGCGGTGATCCTGGCCCTGGTTCCGCTGGTGTTCATTTTTATCACCCTGGTTCTTAAAGGCGCCGGCAGCCTCAATCTGGCCTTCTTTACGAAGATGCCCGTCCCGGCCGGTGAAACCGGGGGTGGAGTGCTCCATGCCATCGTCGGCACGCTGATCATCGTGGGACTGGCCTGCGTCATGGGATTGCCTCTCGGTATCGGAGCGGGGATTTACTGCGCCGAGTATCCGGGCAGCCGGATCGCGTGGGTCAGCCGTTTTGTGGCGGACGTTCTGAACGGCACCCCTTCGATCGTAGTCGGTGTGTTCGCCTGGACCTGGATCGTAGCAACCCAGAAACATTTCTCCGGTTTCGCCGGCAGTGTCGCGCTTTCGATGCTGATGATTCCAATGGTGATGCGGACGACCGAAGAGATGATCAAGCTGGTCCCGAACTCTCTTCGTGAAGCGGCACTCGCGCTAGGCTACCCGCGGTGGCGCACGAGTCTGACCATCGTGTTGCGGACGACGCTGCCCGGCATCGTGACCGGGACCCTGCTGGCGGTAGCCCGAATTGCCGGAGAAACGGCACCCCTCCTCTTTACCGCACTGGGAAGCCAGTTCCTGAGCCTGGATCCATCCCAGCCCATGGCCGCGCTTCCGCTTACCGTGTTTACCTATGCGACGGGGCCTTATGAGGAGTGGCATCAGCTGGCCTGGGCTTCAGCACTGGTTCTGATCCTCCTGGTGCTGGTCCTCAGTCTTGGTGCGCGCATCGCGACCAGCCGGAGGGTTCATGCCTCAGACTGACAACGCGCCACGACTTGCGGCGGACAAGCTGACCGCGATGTACGGAAAGTTCACCGCGGTCAAGAACGTTACGCTGTCCTTTGCCAACAACTCGGTGAATGCGCTGATTGGCCCGTCGGGATGCGGCAAGTCCACCTTTCTTCGTACGATCAACCGGATGCACGAGCTGACCGATCAGGCATGGGTGACCGGCCGGGTGCTCCTTGATGGGGAAGATGTGTACAGCCAGAAGGTGAGTGTCATGGAGTTGCGGCGACGAATCGGTATGGTGTTCCAGCGACCGACACCCTTCCCGACCATGTCGATTTATGAGAACGTGGCTGCGGGGCTCCGGCTCAATGGAAGGCTCCCCCGGGCTGAGCTGGACGTCGTCGTCGAGCAATCGCTCGTCAAGGCTGCGCTCTGGGACGAAGTGAAGGACCGTCTCAAGAGCAGCGCGATGGCGCTTTCGGGGGGACAGCAACAGCGGCTCTGCATCGCAAGAACCATCGCACCAAGGCCGGAGGTTATCCTGCTGGACGAGCCCACCGCCTCACTCGATCCCCAGGGGACGCAGCGAATCGAGGAGCTGGTGTTCGATCTCAAGAAGGAATACACGATCGTGATCGTGACCCATAACATGCAGCAGGCGGCGCGCGTCTCCGATACCACGACATTTTTCTACCTCGGCACGATGGTTGAGACCGGCCCAACCCGGCAGATCTTCACGGCGCCGAGGAATGAACAGACTGAAGCCTATATCACAGGTAGATTCGGATGATCCAGACAACTCCCGGGCAGGCCCCAATGCCAAGCTTTCTGCCGCGCGCCACGCTGGCCCCTCGACCGGCGCAGACCGGCGCGCCGACCCGGCCCATCATCGAGGCTCGTGATTTCGAGTTTTACTACGGACCCAGGCCCACGCTGAAAGGGATTACCATCAGCATTCAGCGGAACGCGATCACGGCGATCATCGGGCCGTCGGGGTGCGGGAAATCGACCTTTCTCCGTTCCATTAATCGCCTGAACGAGCTTATCCCGGGCACCCGGTGGGAAGGCGACATCACACTCGATGGTCAATCCGTCTTCGGCGGAGGGATGGACGTGGTGGCGCTCCGCCAGCGGATCGGCATGGTATTCCAGCGGCCGAATCCGTTCCCCAAATCGATTTATGACAATGTCGCGTACGGACCGACCCTGAATTCACTGGTGTCGCGGCGCGATGTGCCTGAGCTGGTGGAGCGTTGTCTGAGACGCGCGGCCCTCTGGGAGGAGGTCAAGGATCGCCTGGATCAGCCGGCAACCGGCCTCTCCGGAGGGCAGCAGCAGCGGTTGTGTATCGCCCGGGCACTGGGCAATCAGCCTGAGGTCCTGCTGATGGATGAACCCTGCTCGGCGCTCGATCCTGTTGCCACACAGCGGGTGGAAGAGCTCATGTTCGAGCTCAAGAAGGACTACACCATCGTGATCGTTACGCATAACATGCAGCAGGCGGCGCGCGTCTCCGACTTCACCGGGTTCTTCGACCGGGGTGAGCTCATCGAGTTCGGAGATACGCACAAATTGTTTACGACCCCGGCCCAGGAACGGACCGAGGCGTATATCACCGGGAGATTCGGATGACACTCGACAGTCATCGTCATTTTCATGACGAGCTGAATCATGTCAAGGTCCGCCTGCTGACCATGTCCGGCGAGGCAGAGGCTGCGCTGGGTATGGCGGTGGACGCGCTGCTGAATCGGGACCAGGCCAAGGCGCAAAGCGTGATCACCGGCGACCGGGTGATCGACAACATGGAGATGGATGTCGAGGAGCAGACGATCAACCTGCTTGCGCTCCAGCAACCGATGGCGCGCGATCTCCGCATGCTCACCTCGGCACTCAAGATCGCGAACGACCTCGAACGCGTAGGAGATCACGCCGTTAACATCGCCGAATCGGCCGAACGGCTGAACCAGGTGCGGCCGATCGCGCCGGAGCCGGAGATCATTGAAATGGCGCGGCTCGCCCGCGAGATGTTATCCGACTCGCTGGAGGCCTTCATCCGGAGCGATGCCGTCGCCGCCCGCGAGATCTGCATGCGGGATGACCAGGTCGACGCGCTTCATCGTTCGGTGTTCCGGATCCTCCTCACGCACATGATGGAAGACCCGCACACCATTAGCGCGGGGATGGAATTGTTCCTGGTGAGCCGGAATCTGGAGCGGGTGGCCGATCTGGCCACCAATATCGCCGAGGACGTGGTCTTTCTGGTCGAGGGGAAATCCATCAAGCATCATGCGGAAGACCGCGGCGAAGCGCGCCCCAGCGGCGCCCACACCAGCCCGCTCGCGTGAGTACCCCGGCTGTCGTTCCGCCCCACGCGCCGGCCGCGGAAGCCCGTGAACGTCTCGGAGCAATCGACGTAGGCTCCAATTCCATTCGGCTGGTGGTGGCCGAGTACGATCCGTCGAGTGGCCTTACCATTATTGATGAAGTGAAGGAACAGCCCCGTCTCGCGGCCGGCCTGGCTACCACCGGCCGGCTGGACGAGGCGGCAATCCAGCGCGCGTATGAGACGTTGCGGCGGATGCGTGAAGTCTGCCAGAGACGCGGTGTTCGCCGGCTGAACGCCGTGGCGACCGCCGCCGTGCGCGAAGCGGAGAACGGCGAAGACTTCACCAACCTGGTTCGTGAAGAGCTCGAAATCCCCCTTCGCATCATCGACGCAGACCATGAAGCGAGCCTGAGCTACCGTTCAGTTGCCCACCATTTCAAGCTCGAAGGCGGGCGGACCATCGTGGCGGACATCGGAGGCGGCAGTCTCGAGTTGATCGGCGCCGTGGACGGGCTGGTGGAATACAGCACGTCGCTGCCCTTCGGGGCGGTGCGCGCGACCGAGATGTATCTGCCGGGAAAACGGGAGATGCACAAGGAGATTTCAACACTTCGCGGGCAAGTACGGAAACGACTGCGCAGGGCATTCCCCGGCAAGGAGTGGATCGGCGCAACGATCATCGGCAGCGGCGGCACGTTCACCAACCTCGGCCGAATGGCCGCGGCGCGCCGGGGGAGTTCGCCGGCCAACCCGGTCCACGGGCTCACCGTAAAAGCGGCGGAGGTTGAGCACCTGGTGGAGTGGCTCGGCCACATGACGCCGGAACAGCGGAACCGGGTTGCCGGACTCAACCCGCAACGCGCCGACATCATCGTCGCCGGTCTCGCGGTAACAGCGTCGATCCTGGACTGGGTTGAAGCGCGGGAACTCACGATCAGCGCGTACGGATTGCGCGAGGGTTTACTGCTGGAAATGGTGGGCGATGACGCCGTCCCCATCGCCGTCGATCCCCTGCGCCTGATTCGGGAATTCGTCGAGCGCTGCCATGGTGACCGCCGCCATGTCGAGCATGTCCGGTTGCTGTCGCTTCAGCTCTTCGATCAGCTTGCCGGAGAGCTCGGATGCGAGCCTTCCGAGCGCCCCCTGCTGGAGGCGGCGGCCCTGCTCCATGATGTCGGCCAGATGGTGAGTTACCGCAAGCACCATCTGCATAGTTACCAGCTCATCATGCATGCCGAGCGACTGAACCTCGATCCGCACCAGCGCACGATCGTGGCGCTGCTGAGCCGGTATCACCGGCGCCGGGGTCCTCGAAAGAAGCACGAGGAGTTCGCCGCACTGGAACAGAAAGACAAGCTCATGGTGCGGCGACTCGCCGGCATCCTGCGGGTGGCGGACGGGCTCGATCGCGGGCACACGGCGACAGTGGAGAGTCTCGCGACGGAAACAGGCCGGTCGCGACTGACTATCACCGCCATTCCACGCCTTGCTGGAGCCGATCTGTCTCTCGAATGCTGGAGCGCGAGCCAGAAGGCGGACGTGCTGGAAACGGTGCTCGGCCGGACCATCACGATTACACCAGGCTAGACAAGGAACCTGCTGGGCTTGCCGTTACCCCCCTCACAGCCCCACCTTCCTTCGGTTCTTCTGCCGGAGCATTTCATCCGCCGCGATCTTCTGGTCCTGGTACAGCAAGCCATTGGTGAACGCTACTCGGTCGAGCGGGAAGTCGCCCGGGGTGGAGCTGGTCGCGTCTTCCTGGCCATCGACCCATCCGGCCAGCGCGTGGCGCTCAAGGTGTTGCATCCGGAGCTTGCGGTGAGCGTGACTGCGGAGCGGTTCCTCCGGGAAATCGCCCTGCTCAAGCGTCTGGATCATCCCCTGATAGCTCGACTGCTCGATTATGGCGAGCAGAACTGGCTCGTATACTACGCCATGAGCTTCGCGGACGGGCCCACGTTGCGGGGACACCTCGAGCGGGTCCGCCAGGCCAGCGTGGACGATGTTGTTCGCATTGCGATGGATCTGCTTTCCGCTCTTGGTTATGCCCATCGAAACGGGATCATGCATCGCGATGTGAAGCCGGACAATATCATCCTGGCAGCCCAGGGCGCGATGCTGCTGGATTTCGGCATTGCGAAGGCCATCGAGGCTGCCGGCACGGAACGCCTGACAAAATCCGGTTTTACGGTAGGCACGTCATCCTACATGAGCCCCGAACAGGTCGCTGCGCTCGATACCATTGACCATCGGTCTGATCTGTATTCACTGGGCTGCGTACTCTTCGAGGCGCTTTCCGGCCATCCCCCGTTCTCCCACCGCAGCGAAGCTATCGTGCTGCAGATGCAGCTGACGGCGCCACCGCCCGATGTCCGCGTGTATCGGCGGGATGTCCCCGAAACCCTGGCCACGACACTGATGAAAGCCATGGAGAAAGACCCCGCCGCGCGATGGCAAAGCGCCGACCAGATGCGGGCGGCGTTGGAACCTCTGACCGGCTGAGAGTTGAAGAGTCATGACAACGGCAAAACAAACGACCCGGCATTTTGCCGGGTCGTTTTTCATGAAAGACCTGCAGGTTTATGGCTTTGGCGTGGGAGCCGACTGATTCTTTTCCCGCTCTGTCGAATCTGCCGGGTTTGTCCCATTCACCTGCTGGGACACAATTGGAGTGAAGACGGTATCGATAGCGTGAATGATACCGTTGGTCGCGTTGATGTTCCCTTTCACGACCGATGCCCCGTTGATCCGCACGCCCGCTCCGGTTGTATCAACCGTGAGGGACGTTCCCCCCATGAAGCCGACGCCCGAGGACTGCTTCCGCACATCATCGGCCGTGAGGCGCCCACTCACCACATGGTTCTTCACCAGCGCTTCGAGAGAACCCTGGCTCGACATGATGGAATCCCGCACCATCGGATTGAGGCGCGAGAATGCCTCGTCAGTCGGGGCAAACACTGTGAACGGACCGGCTCCCTTGAGCTGAGCGGTCAGTCCGGCTCGATCAACCACCTGGAGAAAGGTCGAGAAGTTTCCGGCAGCCTGGAGCGTCTCGATGATGTCCTGGTTGGCAACTGTAGTGGTAGTCGTCGTAGTCTGGCCGGTTGTGGTCGTAACCTGAGCGCCGGCGATATCGGAAATGCTGACGAGGGCCAGCGCGACAGCTCCGAGCGCAATTGAGCGGTAATGCATGGGAATATCCTTAGGTATAATGCGAAGATTGATTGACGTGCACGAAAACGTGTGGACGCGGACAATCGAGGGGGCAGCCGAGTGCCCATATCCAACAGGAAAGCGAGAATACCACAGCGTCCCGTCATGCTCTGTGCGCTGCGTCACCTTTCCAGGCAGCTAGCGCGCGACCTTACGGCCGCGCGCCGTGTCGTGAGCTAATAGGTACGCGCAGAGTCGCGCTG
>JBDTQP010000131.1:0-8145 GCA_039932125.1 Gemmatimonadota bacterium | reverse complement strand
CCAATTTTCCGAGGAGGATTGTATGCCGCAAAATGTCGTCGGCGTCGTACGCCGGACCGTGCGAAGGTGCGCGCTCGTCCTGGTGGGCCTGATCGGTGGAGCCGGAGCGCTCTACGGTCAAGGCACGGGTAAGGTGGAGGGGAGGGTGAGAGACCAGCTGGGCGCGCCGATCGCCAATGCCCAGGTGATCATTCAGAACAGCGCCTTTAATACTCTCACCAACAGCTCCGGGTACTACTTCTTCAACAACATTCCTGTCGGTACCATCGACATCCGCGCCGCGTTCATCGGCTACAAGGCGACGGTCGCGCAAGGTGTCGTGGTGCAATCAGGCCAGACCATCACGCAGGACATTCAGCTGGAAGCGAATGTTGTCGGGCTTGATTCCGTGACCATCGCGGTCAGCAAGGTCCCTCTGGTCCCGCGCGACCAGGTCACCTCCCGCCAGCGAATCGATGGAGCCTACTCCCAGGCGTTGCCCATCGACCGGGTCGCGGCAGTCATCGCGATCCAGCCGGGTGTCACCGCGTCGCCCAATGGCAATCTCATCTCCATTCGTGGCGGCCGGACAGATGAGGCGGGCGTGTACATTGACGGAGTTCCGGTGAATGCCGGGTTCCGCGGAACCGGCTTTGTCGGGTCAGCCGGGACCACGATTTCAATCGGCGTCAACAACGTGCAGGAAGCCTCGGTTACAACCGGAGGAACTGGCGCTGCAGAAGGCAATGCGCAATCCGGCATCATCAGCATCGAGACCCGCTCGGGCGGGAGCCGCCTGGCTGGCAACGCCGGTTATGAGACAGACGAGCCGTTCGGCGTGAATCATGGCTATGGATTCAACCGGGTGCAGGGCAGCCTGGGTGGTCCGCTGGCCGGCAACCTCACGTTCTTCCTCTCCGGTGTGCTTGAAGGCCGGCAGTCCGCCGTTGCGGGTGTCGATGCCAACAAGTTCCCGCTCTTCGTCCAGGCGGGGATCGATACCACGGTCGCGGTTCCCAGCGCGATCGGCGATCCCAACGCTGACACTACGTTCGTGGACGTTTCCCAGTTCGCTGTTGGTCGAGGCAACTGCGATTCGTTCAGCGGCAGCGCCAATTCCGACATCTCCAATAACTATGGACTGGCTTGCCGGGGTATCCGTACTCCCGGGACCGCCTCCACGCTCTATCAGGTGGCGGGCAAGCTCAACTACACCTTCGGATCGGGCAACCGGTTGTTCTTCTCCTGGCAGAAGAGCCGCAACCAGGGACGGAACTTCACCTATGCCTACGCTTACAATCCGCAGCTGACCCAGGGGTTCCGCAACTGGAACAACAACTTCACCCTTGGGTGGACGCAGAATCTCTCGCGGTCGAGCGATCGCGCGCTTGCCCTGGATGCGAACCTGTCCTATCAGCAGGATCGCACCATCGGCACCCTCCTCGACAACCAGTCGGAAATTGCCACCCGCGATCCATTCGGCGGATTCATACTCGGCGATGTCGGTTTCGCCTTTGATTTCGATAATTTCCCGCTCAACCAGGAGCTGGTTGACAACTACCGCAACAACACGCCGAACTCTCGTCGGTCGCCGTTCGTGCTGGAGCAGCGTGACCAGTACAACGACATTGACCGTTGGCGGAACGATGCGTATGGCACACTCGGATTTTCCGAGGGCGGCGTCTCGGCGGCTGGTGATGCAGTGAATCCCGCCAGTTTCCTCAACTTGTATCGCGAGAACCGGCTGATCGGAAAGACCAACCTCGACTGGCAGATCGACCGGTACAACCGGCTCAAGCTGGGCGGCGAATTTACCCGTTACAACATGGCCAGCTATTCCTCCGGCCTGACGACGCAGGCATTTTCCGACGTCTTCATGGAGAAGCCGCTTCGCTACGACGCATTCATTGAGAATCGACTGGACCTTGGGGACGTCGTCGTCGTCGGCGGGCTGCGGTACGACTATTACAACTCCAATGCTTCGCGTCCATTCGTCCTCGATACCGTGGCGACGAGTGGCAGCCTCGGGCAGTATCACTACTTCCCGCGTATCAGCAGCTATGGCGCCGGCGGTGCCACCTTCCAGGGCGATCCGCTGGTCAAGTTCATGAAGGATCCCAGCCATAGCTACCTGAGCCCGCACATCCAGGTGGCTTTCCCGGTGACGGACCGGACCAACTTCAGGTTGTCCTACGCGCACCAGGTGCAGACGCCAGACTTCGCCCTGATCCTGGGCGGCATCAATACCGACCTGTCGGTGACCAACACCAATCAGGTGTACGGCTCCGATCTCGATTTCGGCAAGACCATCACCTTCGAGTTCGGCATTCGGCACGCCTTCAGCGATGACATGGTGCTGGATATCTCGGCCTACAATCGCGACAAGCTTTCCGACGCCGCGGGCCGGCTGGTCTCCTTTGCCGATCCCAACCGCTTTGGTGAGAATGTCGATCTCCGGATCATCACCAACGCCGATTTCGGCAATGCGCGTGGTATCGATCTCCGGCTCGACCGGCGGATCGGGCGCTTCTTTAACGGGGTTTTGGCGTACACCTTCCAGAACGCGAAGAACACCGGGTCGAATCCGTTCACCTATATCAATTTCGGCTCCCGCATCATCAGCCAGATCTCGGGTGGCAATCAGCCGCCACCGCAGAGCATCTTCCCGACGGCGAACAGCCGTCCGCACAACCTGACGGGTTCTTTCGCACTGACCCTTCCGGAGGACTGGAAGCAGGGCTCGGCGGTCGGGTCAGTGCTGCGCAACAGCTCGGTGACCGCGCTCTTCCGCTATTCCAGCGGTGTAGCGTATACCCGTTGCCCGATCGGCACCGGTAACGAAGGCGTGCTCTCCGGCCAGGTCTGCGCCCGCGAGTTCGCCGGAGATTTCTTTGGAGCGCGGGTGCCGTCGTTCAAGCAGCTCGATATGCGATTCACCCGCTCGTTCTCGGTCGGCGCTCTTGATCTTACCGCCTACCTCGACGCGCGTAACCTTCTCAACTTCAAGAACATCCTGGCTGTCTTCACGACGACGAACGATGTCGTGAACAACGATGAGCTGATCCAGCACCTGAGCGGCGACAGCACTGCGTTCGCCGATGAGGCTGCCGCTTCCGGCGTCTATGGAGCGGATGGCTCAATCGATCTCCGCTTCGGCGGTGCCGTGGCCTCGGGTTGCGGTGGCTGGGTCAACGCCCAGGGTCCCGCCACGCCCAATTGCGTCTACCTGATCCGGGCCGAAGAACGGTTTGGCAACGGGGACCACATCTTCAGTCTGGATGAGCAGCGGCGTGCGTCGGAATCGTCCTACCTGGCTGGTGCAAGCGCGATCGCGCCGGCACGCGGCCTGGATAACTTCACCGGCGAAGGCCGCCGTTTACGGTTGGGCTTTGAAGTAACGTTCTAGTCTGTAAGAGGTTGGGTGATTGGGGGACCGTCAGATCGGCTGAACTGGGCCGCTGGCGGCCCCCAATTTCCATTGACGGGCAGGACCCAGTGCTGGTGGAAGACTGCTGCTGCGCTGGAGACGCCTCCGCACCGGTGCGGCACAGCGCGCGATGGACGTCCTATGAGCACCAGTCCATCACCTGTACGCATTACGGAAGGCAACGCACTCCATGGTTTCTCTCTCCACGATGGCCCTCGTGGCCGCTGCCGCCTTTGTGCCGCTCCACACCTCGTCGCAGAACGTTGAAGGCGTCAAGGTCCAGGCGGTGCGGTTCTACAATTCCGGATCTGGATTTACCCAGGTCCGCGCGTTTATTCAGATTCCCCTTGAAGCGCTCGACGTTTCCACGAACGGCCCCGATGGGATGATCTCCTATCAGGTCTCCATCCACTTGAAGGACTCGACGGGTACCGCGTTATCAGAAAGCTCGTGGCCTCAGCAGCATCTGTCGGCTGCCCTGCGCGGACCCGGTGTCACCACCGTCAACAGCGTCGAATTTGTGCTCCGCCCCGGAAAGTACCTGCTCGAGGTGGCGGTTACCGATTCAATCAATGGCAGGGTGCTCAATGCCAGCACTCCACTGGTCGGCTACAGCCAGGCGCCCCCGGCATCGGACCTGGTGCTTTCTCCAGGTATGCGAGCACTCTCCAGCGACTCTGAGCCGAGGGGTTCTGAATGGCGCAGCGGATCACTCCTGGTGACTTCCGCCGCGGAATTGATTCTCTCACCCACTCAGACAAAAGCGTTCTATCTGCTGGAAGCCTATAGCGGGCAGGCAGACTCCGGCGCCATGACGGTCCGGATTCGCGATACGGCCGGCTCGGTCATCGTCATGAGCCCGCCGGTTCCGGTGCGGGTCGGCGCTGGTGGCGGTGTGCTCCGGGGCCAGCTTGACATGGAAGGACTTCCGCCCGGACGCTACTCACTGGAAGTGAGCGTGGAGCTGGGCCAGCAGAAAATCGAACGGTCGGGAACGTTCGTGATGGCGGAGGCTGGGCCGGCTCTGGCCCGCCGCGCCGCCGAGATGCTGGAGGCGTCCTCTACAGATTCGGGATACTTTGGCGGTCTCGACGAAGCCGGCCTCGACCGCTCGTTCGAGCCACTCAGCTATCTGGCGAACTCAGGTGATCTGCGAGCTTATCGCGGCGCGACGCTCCAGGCGAAGCGACGTTTCCTGATCGACTTCTGGCAAAAGCGCGATCCGGACCACGGCGGGCGAAATGAGATACGCGCACAGTTCTACGGCAAGATCGCCTATGCGGATAGCACTTTCCGGGAACGCGGGTCGCGTACCCAGTCCGGATGGAAGACCGATCGCGGACGTGTGTATGCCAAGCTCGGGGCCTCCGATGAAATACTGGACCGGGTGCGTGCCGGCCAGGCTCCGTCCTACCAGGTCTGGCGCTACACCAGGGGTAAGAGCCTCTACTACATCTTCAGCGATCGTTCCGGCCTGGGCGCGTACAAGCTGCTCACGTCGAACGATCTTTCGGAAGCGGGCGCCCCGGACTGGCGCGATATACTTGGCCCTGACGCTCTCCGCGACATCGGCCAGTTCCTCAATCTCGATTTCTTCAGCGGGTCAGACAATCGGTAGCCTGACGAAGCGAAGCGGAAAGGCGGGAGGGAAAGTTCCCTCCCGCCCTTTTTTCAGGTGGCAGGCTCCTACTACTGGGAACCGCCGCAGATAATCACGAAGTCCACGTGAACGGTTTCTGACTGGCGGATCGTGACGACCGATGGATTCGCGGCAGTGAGGCTGCATGTTGAAGGGATCGGGTCAATCTGGACCTCGTGGGTTCCCAGTCGCCGGGTATGATAGGTCAGGCTATCGTTTGCGCCCAGCGTGTACTTGTTCCCGTTGCTGATGCTCAGGGTGTACTGAATCGCTGCGCTCCCGCCCGATGTCGAGACTGTCACTTCAATAATTCCTGATCCTGCCGGCGAGTCATTGTCACCTTCTCCCTGGTGGTCGACACCATAGATGCCATTGGTCCCGCCACAACCGAGGAGACCTGCGGCGAGGATGGTGACGAGCAAGGCCATAATCTTTCGTCCACCCATCAGCACTCTCCGTTTGGACACTGGCCATAGGATGCAACCCGGTACCTCCGGCCGCAAGGTGGCGAGGGTTCAAACAGGGGCCCCGGCGCGTTTAGGTTGCTCGTAATGACTCTCCCCCATGTGCCGCTCGAAGGAAGCCTCGTTCGACTGGAGCCTCTGCAGGAACACCACATCCCCGGCCTCTGTGCCATCGGTCTTGATGCCGAGCTCTGGCGCTGGACGGTGACCGAGGTGCGGACGGAAGCCGACATGCGCCGCTACGTCGAGGAGGCGTTTGCCGCCGCCGCTGCGGGATCGGCATTGCCGTTTGCCACCGTGCACCGTGCGAGCGGCCGTGTTGTCGGGTCCACCAGGCTTGCCGCCATCGACTTGACGAATCGAAGGGTGGAGATCGGATGGACCTGGCTTGGCCGGGAGTTTCAGCGGACCGGAATGAACACCGAGGCAAAATACCTGATGCTGGCGTTCGCCTTCGAGACATTGGGATGCAATCGCGTTGAGCTCAAGACTGACGCGCTCAATCAGAAATCCCGTGCGGCGATCCGGCGGATTGGTGCCATCGAGGAAGGAATTCTCCGCTCGCACATGATCAGCCATGGCGACCGACGGCGGGATACGGTCTACTACAGCATTCTCCGGGAGGAGTGGCCATCCGTCCGCGAGTGGTTTCTCGAGCGCTGCCCGTGAGAGAACATCACCTTACGGTTTCCCGCCGAGCGCGATACTACACCCTCGGTGAGCCTGCCACGGCGCGACATGTCTGGATCGCCTGCCACGGCTACGGGCAGCTTGCACAGAAATTTCTGACGTATCTCGCCACCCTCGACAACGGCCAGCGGTTGCTTGTCGCGCCGGAAGCTCTCTCCCGGTTCTATCATGAGCAGGGCAGGGGACCCGTCGGTGCATCGTGGATGACGCGGGAAGATCGCGAGCAGGAGATTCATGACTACGTGGCCTATCTCGACCAGTTGGCGAGCACGATCCAGTCTGAACTGAGATCGCCGGCGACATTTTATGGCCTGGGCTTTTCACAGGGCGTCGCCACGCTTTCGCGATGGCTAACGGGTGGAACTACCTGCATGGGAGGAGCCGCGTTCTGGGCTGGCACCATCCCGGCCGATCTCGACGATGCCCGACTGGGCGAGCGCCTCCGCGGCCTTCCGGTTGCCCTCGCCGCCGGGTCAACCGATGAATTCCTGCCGAAATCGTGGCTCTCGCAGGAACAGGCGCGTCTCGAAAGACTCGGCGTATCCTGTCTGACTTTTCCATTTCACGGCGGACACCGCCTCGATCGTACGGTGCTCGCTCAAGTTTTCTCTACTCTCGAAATGCCTTCCGCAAACAAGTAACCAACCGCGTGCAGCGTGCAGCGTGCAGCACGGCGATGCTGATATTGTTCCCGCTCACCTCTCACCTCTTACCTCTCACCGCTCACCGCCTTCATTACTCCTTGTCGCGGAACCGCAGAATGGTTCGACGCTCCTTTTTGTTGGGCTTGCCTTTATCGTACTGAAAAGCGGTGTGAGCCGCTTTCATTTCCACCGATAGCATCTCCCGGGCCTTCCGGCTGGCGTCGGTTTCCTGGTAGAGCGACGTTGCCGAGCTCGCTGGGCCGCGGCGATTACTCAGTCCGGTGACGGTGACGAGGTGCTGATAGGGCCCGAGCTGGACCCGGACCTGGTCTCCAGGTTGTAACCGGCGCGATCGCTTGGCCCGGTCCCCATTGACCTCGACCTTTCCTCCGGCAATCGCTTCAGCTGCCAGCGCTCGCGTCTTGAAGAACCGGGCAGCCCACAGCCACTTATCCAGTCGAAATGCCTCCTCCGCTTCGTCTTTCATCTCTGCTCCGATCCGGGGCATGGCGTGGCGTGTTGCTTCTGGTACTGTACCCGGGGGCATGACCAGCGCCGCCTCCCGCGACAATGGAACATCAGTCCTGCCATAATGTGGTGAATTGACCAAACGTTCATCTAGGGTGGGGGGTAACCCCGACCTTCAGGGGAAGATTGTGCCGGCAAAGGGGCGTGACCATGGCAAAATCCGGTTTTTTCGATTGCCGAACCTTGTGAAGCGGATCACATCCCGGGCCTTGCGACCCGGCCTATACTCACCCTCGTTGAAGCCGTCCGCTCGGCCAAACCTGATCGGACATGATGTGGATCTTTATCCACCGTTCCCACAGCCGCAAGGCATGCAAATTTGAGGATGCGTATGAAAACGACCATGATTTCCGCGGCCTGTGCTATTGCAGCCGCTCTCGCCCTGATGCCGGCGGGCGCTTCGGCCCAGGGGACCGATACCACACGAAGTTCCACCCGCGACTCCAGCAGCATGACCCGGCCGACAACGGCCTCCACGAACCAGAACCGGATTAGCGGCGCCATCTCCGATTCGGCGATCATTGCCATGCTCCAGCTTTCCGATACCGAGGAAATCGCCGCCGCAGACCTGGCGATGACCAAAGCCTCTTCGGACAGGGTGAAGCGGTTTGCGGAAGAGCTCAAGACCGATCACTCGAAGGCGCTCCAGGAACTGCAGGCGTATGCGCAGCGCATGTCCAATGGCGGGAGCTCGGGCATGGCGAGTGGCATGGCCGGATCGCAGAGCCGGCGGGATTCTACGTCGATCGCAAGTCCGATGCATCATGACAGCGC